>NZ_JBSFNS010000108.1:0-28852 GCF_053587275.1 Amycolatopsis sp. NPDC003676 | reverse complement strand
CGAGCGTGTAGCCGAAGCCGGGCTCCAGCGGTTCGATGGTGAACCGGGAGCGGGTCTCGTTGACCGTCTCTTCGCCGAGAGCCGGCCGCTGGGAAATCAGCATTTCTTAGTTTCCTTTCCAGACGACGCCCGCCATATGACGTCGAAGGGATGGCGTGGCGGCGGCGCACTGGACGCCGCCGCCCCGTAACCAGTCGCAGAGACCGGTTACTTCGAGTAGAGCTCGACGATCAGCTGTTCCTGAACCGGAACGTCGATCTGCGCGCGCTCCGGGAGCTGGTGGACCAGCACGCGGAGGTTCGACGGAACGACCTGCAGCCACGCCGGAACCGGACGCTCGCCGAAGGCTTCCTTCGCCGCGACGAACGGGAGCGTGCCCGCCGACTTCGGCTTGACGTCGATGATGTCCCACTTGGTGACCTGGTAGGACGGCACGTTGACCTTGACGCCGTTGACCAGGAAGTGGCCGTGGCTCACCAGCTGCCGCGCCTGACGGCGGGTGCGGGCGATGCCGGCGCGGTAGATCACGTTGTCCAGCCGGGACTCGAGGATCTGCAGCAGGTTCTCACCGGTCTTGCCCGGACGCCGCACGGCTTCCTTGTAGTACCGGACGAACTGGCGCTCGAGAACGCCGTAGGTGTAGCGAGCCTTCTGCTTCTCCTGCGACTGCAGGAGGTACTCGGACTCCTTGATGCGCCCGCGGCCGTGCTGGCCCGGCGGGTAGGGGCGACGCTCGAAAGCCTGGTCGCCGCCGATGAGGTCAACCTTGAGGCGACGCGAAATACGCGTCGCGGGGCCGGTGTAACGAGCCATTTCTTAGTACTCCTCCCCGTTCCTCAGACCCGGCGCCGCTTGGGCGGGCGGCAGCCGTTGTGAGGCTGCGGGGTCACGTCCTGGATGGTGCCGACCTCGAGGCCGGCCGCCTGCAGCGAGCGGATCGCCGTCTCGCGGCCCGAACCCGGGCCCTTCACGAAAACGTCGACCTTCTTCATGCCGTGCTCGGCAGCCTTGCGGGCGGCGTTCTCGGCGGCCATCTGCGCGGCGAACGGAGTCGACTTGCGCGAGCCCTTGAAGCCCACGTGGCCGCTCGACGCCCACGCGATCACGGCGCCGGTCGGGTCCGTGATCGAGACGATGGTGTTGTTGAAGGTGCTCTTGATGTGCGCGTGACCGTGCGCGACATTCTTCTTTTCCTTGCGGCGGACCTTCTTGGCCCCCGCAGTGCGGCTCTTGGGTGGCATGTTCTGAGGGATCTCCTGTTAGCGCGCGTTCTCTTGGTGAGCGGCGACCGCTTCCTGCTGCCCGCGGCGGATGATGGATCCGGCGTCGGTGTAGAGGTTGCGCAGTGCCATCGGGCGGGCGTAGAGCGCCTTGGGCGAGACACAAGCCGTGGAGCGACGGACGGAACCGCCCATGCGAACGACCTTCTTGCCCTGGGTGCTCACTTCTTGCCAGCCTTCTTCTTGCCAGCGACCGTCTTCTTCGGGCCCTTGCGGGTGCGGGCGTTGGTCTTGGTGCGCTGACCGCGCACCGGAAGACCGCGACGCCAGCGCAGACCCTGGTAGGTCCCGATCTCGATCTTGCGCCGGATGTCGGCGTTCACCTCACGGCGAAGGTCACCCTCGACCTTGAAGTTTTCGTCGATGTAGTCCTTCAGCTTGACGAGATCCTCGTCGCTGAGGTCCTTGACGCGGGTGTCGGCGTTCAGCTCGGCAGCAGCGATCATCTGCTTCGAGCGGGTACGGCCGATCCCGTAGATGTAAGTCAGCGCGATCTCCAACCGCTTCTCGCGGGGGAGGTCGACGCCAGCGAGTCGTGCCACTGGTGCTCCTTCTTCGGGTTCGTCTTCAGGTCTGCTCCCCGTCCGGTTCCGGAACCGACTCGCCTGTCGGCCCGTGGCTTGCGCCCCGGGTGTCCCGGCCCCGGCCTGAAGTCCGGGGGTGCGCCGGACCGCTTTTCACGGTCCGGCAGGCACGGGGAGGGTTGGGTAGCCGTCAATCGGCCTGCTGCAGTGCGGTGGTCAGCCCTGACGCTGCTTGTGGCGCAGGTTCTCGCAGATCACCATGATCCGGCCGTGACGGCGGATCACCTTGCACTTGTCGCAGATCTTCTTGACGCTCGGCTGAACCTTCACGTCTTCCTGCTTCCTGCTCTGCTCGGCTCTGGCGTGATCACTTGTAGCGGTAGACGATGCGACCACGGGAGAGGTCGTAGGGCGACAGCTCCACGACAACCCTGTCTTCGGGCAGGATGCGGATGTAGTGCTGCCGCATCTTGCCGCTGATGTGTGCCAGGACCTTGTGGCCGTTCTCCAACTCGACGCGGAACATCGCGTTGGGGAGCGGCTCGACCACGCGGCCTTCGACCTCGATGGCCCCGTCTTTCTTAGCCATGTCCTCCGCAATCCCTGATGCACGCTTGATGTGCACAGCGTGATCGGTTTTGAGCTCGAGTCCTTGCTTACTGGGTGGTGCTCGGCCACACTCGGCCCCGGGTCCATGAGGTTCGCGAGAATTCACGAGCATGCTGGAACCGGCGCATGAGCGCGCCGACTTGACAGTGTACGCAACCCGTGCAGTGCCCCGTCGACCGGGGGTGAAGTAGACCCTTGTGAGTGGCGGCGCGGGGCCGCTCAGGACTCTTCGGGCAGGGTGAGGACCCAGGGACCGTCTTCGGTGATGGCGACGGTGTGCTCCCAGTGCGCGGCGCGCGAACCGTCGATGGTGACGACCGTCCAGCCGTCTTCCAGTTCGAGGGTTTCGCCGCTGCCGCCGGTCAGCATGGGCTCGACCGCGAGCGCCATGCCGGGCTTGAGCCGCGGGCCCTTGCCGGGTTTGCCGACATTCGGCAGGAACGGCTCCATGTGCATCTCGCGGCCGATGCCGTGGCCGCCGTACTCGAGGATCTCGCCGTACTCCCGGCCGTCGTCCTCGCCCGCCTGGCGGGCGGCGGTCTGCACCGCGAACGAGATGTCGGTGAGCCGCGAGCCCGCGCGGACGGCCTCGATACCCGCCCACATGGCGCGTTTGGTCGCTTCGGACAGCTCGTGGTCCTTCTCGCTGACCTCGCCGATCTCCAGCGTCACCGCGGAGTCGCCGTGCCAGCCGTCGAGGATCGCACCGCAGTCGACCGAGATCAGGTCGCCCTCGGCGAGCACCTGCTTGGCCGACGGGATGCCGTGCACGATCTGCTCGTTCACCGACGCGCAGATCGACGCCGGGAACCCGTGGTAGCCCTTGAACGAGGGCACCGCGCCGGCGTCGCGGATCGTCTGCTCGGCCAGTTCGTCGAGCTCGGCCGTGCTGACCCCGGCCCGCGCGAGTTCGCGCACGGCGGCCAGGGTGCGGGCGACGACGAGTCCGGCCGCCCGCATGGCCTCCAGCTCGCCGCGGGTCTTGACCTCGATCATGCGCCCGCGGCGGAGCACTTGCAGAACACGCAATCCTCCGAGGTTCACGTGCGGTCGCGCAGCGCTTTCAGCACGCGGTCCGAGATCTCCTGCACCTCGCCGACGCCGTCGACCTTCACCAGGATGTCGGAGTAGTACTCCAGCAGCGGCGCGGTCTCCGACACGTACACCTGCTGGCGGCGGCGGATGACGTCTTCGGTGTCGTCCGAGCGGCCGCGCGACATGAGGCGGCCGACGACGACGTCCTCGGCCACATCCAGCTGGATGACCGCGTCGAGCTTGGTGTCGGCCTCGCTCAGCATCTCGCCGAGGACCTCGGCCTGCTTGGTGTTGCGGGGGAACCCGTCGAGCAGGAAGCCTGCCTTCGCGTCCGGTTCGGCCAGCCGCTCGCGGACCATCTCGTTGGTCACCGAGTCCGGCACCAGTTCGCCCGAGTCCAGGTACCGCTTGGCCTCCTGGCCGAGCGGGGTCTCCTGGCCCACGTGCGCCCGGAACAGGTCGCCCGTCGAGATGTGCGGGATCCGCAGCTGCTCGGACAGGGCCACCGCCTGCGTGCCTTTGCCCGCGCCGGGCGGTCCGACGAGAACCAGTCGCGTCACTTCAAGAACCCTTCGTAGTTGCGCTGCATCAGCTGGCTTTCGATCTGTTTCACGGTGTCGAGCCCGACGCCGACCATGATCAGCACAGCCGTGCCACCGAACGGGAAGTTCTGGTTGTTCCCGCTGCCGGTGAGGGACAGGAAGAAGTTCGGGAGGATCGCGATGATGCCCAGGTACAGCGAGCCGGGGAGAGTGATCCGGCCCAGCACGAAGCTGAGGTACTCGGCGGTGGGACGGCCGGGCCGGATGCCCGGGATGAAGCCGCCGAACTTCTTCATCTCTTCCGCACGCTCGTCCACGTTGAACGTGATCGTGATGTAGAAGTAGGTGAAGAAGATGATCAACAGGAAGTAGAGCAGGATGTGCACCCAGCTGCTCTGGTTGACCAGGTAGTTCTGAATGAACGACTGCCAGCCCGAGTTGCTCTGCGGGTCGCCGATGAGCTGGCTGAGCAGCTGCGGCAGGTACAGCAGCGACGAGGCGAAGATGACCGGGATGACACCGGCCTGGTTCACCTTGATCGGCAGGTAGGTCGAGGTGCCGCCGTACATCCGGCGGCCGACCATGCGCTTGGCGTACTGCACCGGGATCCGGCGCTGGCCCTGCTCGACGAAGATGACGCTGGCGATGATCACCAGGCCGAACGCGAGGACCACGACCAGCGCGACGCCGCCGCCGTTGCTGATGATGTTGGCGCCCTCGGCCGGGATGCGGGCCGCGATGTTCAGGAAGATCAGGACGGACATGCCGTTGCCGACGCCGCGCTCGGTGATGAGCTCGCCCAGCCACATCATCACCGCGGTGCCGGCGGTCATGGTGACCACGATCAGCGTCAGCGAGTAGATGCTGTTGTCCGGGATGATCGGCTGCGAGCAGCCCTGGAACAGGGTGCCGCGGTCAGCCAGCGCGACCACGCCGGTGGCCTGCAGGATCGCCAGCGCGATCGTGAGGTACCGGGTGTACTGGGTCAGCTTGTTCTGGCCGGACTGGCCTTCCTTCTTCAGCTCCTCGAAGCGAGGGATGACCACGGTGAGCAGCTGAATGATGATGCTCGCGGTGATGTAGGGCATGATGCCCGTCGCGAACAGCGACAGCTGCAGCAGCGCACCGCCGCTGAAGAGGTTGAGCAGCTGGTACACGCCCTGCTGATCGGCCTGTGCGGTACAGGCCTGCACGGCGGCGAACGAGACCCCCGGAGCCGGGATGGTTGCACCGATCCGGTAGACCGCGACGATGGCTAGCGTGAACAGGATCTTCTTGCGTAGATCCGGCGTCGCGAGAGCCGAGCGGAATGCGCTGAGCACGCGGGGGACCTCCTCGGCGTCGTCGGTCGTCCCAACCGACGATCGGCTTGGCCGGTACGAGACCGGCGGGATGTCTGACTCACTGGCAAGCCAGGAACGCTTCAGGGCAAACAGGCCCGGAAGCGTGCCGCCGACTCTAACAGCTTCGCATGGGCCGCCCGCAGCGCGTGTGCGTTTTACGTCTCAGTGCGAGACCGCCCCGCGGCGCTGAGCCGCAGGTGAGGCCAGTCGGAGCACAGATGATCACCTGTTCGGCCCGCACCGTTCGGCGGGCTTTCCCACAGCAGCAGGGAAAACAGCACCGCCAACGCCCCGCCGCCGTACGTGAGGGCCACCCTCATTGACTCTGATTCCCTCAGGGTTCCCCTCACGACCCACCACTGGTCGCGAGGGGCCCCTTCACGGACTCCGATTCCCGCAAGGAGCCCTTCGGACCGCCCCGCGCCGGCCGGGATGCCGCCCCAATGCGGCATTGGGTGCGTCAGATGCACCCAATGTGGCGTTCGGTGCGTGGGATGCACCCAATGCCACATTGGGGCGCTAGCCCCCACCGCCCGCAAACCGCAGCCGATGCACCCAACGGTCGACGCACTCAGCCCACACCCCGCAGCCGATGCACCCAACGTTCAAAGCACCCAGCCCCTCCCCGCAGCCGATGCACCCAACGTTCAAAGCACCCAGCCCCTCCCCCGCACCCCGATATGAAGCGTCCCTGCGGTTCGGGGGTGCTTGTCAAGGCATCTTTCCCGCTTTGACAAGCACCCCCGAACCGTCAGCACAATCGAGCTTCGGGGTGGGGGCCCACCGAACAAGGCAATGTCGCCGCCAGGCGACGAGCCGAGCAGACAAACCAAAACAAAACGGGCCCGCCCGGAAAACCCGGACGGACCCGTTTCTAAACCGAAGCCAGATCAGCTAACGGTGGCCGAACCACCAGCAGCCTCGATCTTCTCCTTGGCAGAGCCAGAGAAAGCGTGCGCGGTCAGCTCAAGCTTGACCCCGTTCAGGTCCCCGTTGCCGAGAACCTTAACCAGCTTGCCCTTGCGAACGAGACCGTTCGCGGCCAGCTCCTCCGGACCGACCTTGCCACCGTCAGCGAACACCCGGGCGATGTCGCCCACGTTCACCGGCTGGTACTCGGTGCGGAACCGGTTCTTGAATCCACGCAGCTTCGGCAGCCGCATGTGGATGGGCATCTGCCCACCCTCGAACCCGGCGGGCACGTTCTTCCGGGCCTTGGTGCCCTTCGTGCCGCGACCGGCGGTCTTGCCCTTCGAACCCTCACCACGGCCGACGCGGATCTTGTCGCGCTTGGCGCCAGGAGCCGGACGAAGGTGGTGGATCTTGATGGCGGTCATGCCTGGACCTCCTCGACCTCCACCAGGTGGCGGACGGTGTGGATCAGGCCGCGCACCTGGGGGGTGTCCTCACGCACGACGCTCTGGCGGATCTTGCGCAGCCCGAGGGTGCGCAGCGACTCGCGGTGAGCGTGCTTCGTGCCGATCTTGCTCTTGACCTGAGTGACCTTGAGCTGAGCCATGTCAGACCCCCTGGCCGGCACGCTGACGCAGCATCCGGGCCGGGGCGACGTCCTCGAGCGGCAGACCGCGGCGAGCGGCCACCTCCTCCGGACGCTGCAGACCCTTCAGGGCCGCCACGGTCGCGTGCACGATGTTGATGGCGTTGTCGGAGCCGAGCGACTTCGACAGCACGTCGTGGACGCCCGCGCACTCCAGCACCGCGCGCACCGGGCCGCCGGCGATAACACCGGTACCAGCGGAGGCGGGACGGAGCAGCACGACACCGGCGGCTTCCTCACCCTGGATCGGGTGCGGAATGGTGCCGGCGACGCGCGGAACGCGGAAGAAGTTCTTCTTCGCTTCCTCGACGCCCTTGGCGATGGCCGCGGGAACTTCCTTGGCCTTGCCGTAGCCGACGCCGACCTGACCGTCGCCGTCGCCGACGACCACCAGAGCGGTGAAGCTGAAGCGACGACCGCCCTTGACGACCTTGGCGACGCGGTTGATCGTCACGACCTTCTCAAGGTGCGGGGTCTTGTCCTGGCCGGCCCCGCCACGGCCGCCGTCGCGCCGGTCCCGGCCGCCACCGCGGCGGTCGTTGCGGTCGTTGCCGCCCTGACCGCCCGGTCCGCCCTGGCCGCCGCCGAATTGCCGTGTACGTCCCGGCATCAGGCTTTCCTTCCATTCACGAGCATGTGCATCAGAACTTCAACCCCGCCTCACGGGCGGCGTCGGCAAGCGCGGCGATGCGGCCGTGGTAGGCGTTGCCGCCACGGTCGAACACCACGGCTTCGATGCCGGCGTCCTTGGCGCGCGAAGCCACCAGTTCGCCGACCTTCGCCGCCTTGGCCTTCTTGTCGCCCTCGAACGACCGGAGGTCGGTCTCGAGGGTGGACGCCGACGCCAGCGTGTGACCGGCGAGGTCGTCGATCACCTGCACGGTGATGTGCCGCGAGGACCGCTTGACGACCATGCGCGGACGCACCGGCGTGCCGCTGATCTTCTTGCGGAGGCGGAAGTGCCGACGGGTCTTGGCGACGCGGCGGCGGGTCGAGATGTCCTTGCCGACCGGCTTGCGCTTCGTGGTAGTCGTGTCGCTCATCACTTACCCGTCTTTCCGACCTTGCGGCGGATCTTCTCACCCTCGTAGCGCAGGCCCTTGCCCTTGTACGGGTCCGGGCGGCGCAGCTTGCGGATGACCGCGGCGGTCTGGCCGACCTTCTGCTTGTCGATGCCGGACACCGAGAACCGGGTCGGCGACTCCACCTTGAAGGTGATGCCTTCCGGAGCCTCGATCTTCACCGGGTGGCTGTAGCCCAGGGCGAACTCGAGGTCCGAGCCCTTGGCCTGCACGCGGTAACCGACGCCGTGGATTTCGAGCTTCTTCTCGTAGCCCTGGGTCACGCCCACCACGAGGTTGTTCACCAGCGTGCGGGTGAGGCCGTGCAGAGCCCGGCTCGTGCGCTCGTCGTCCGGACGCTTCACCAGGAGCGTGCCGTCCTCGTCGCGCTCGACGAAGATCGGCTCGGCGACGGTGTGCTCCAGGGTGCCCTTCGGCCCCTTGACCTTGACGTTCTGGCCGTCGATGGTCACCTCGACCCCGGAGGGGACGGCGACCGGCAGCTTTCCGATGCGTGACATGTCTGTGCCCCCTTCCTTACCAGACGTAGGCGAGGACTTCGCCGCCCACGTTGTTGCGCTTGGCCTGCCGGTCGGTCTGCAGGCCGCCGGACGTCGAGATGATCGCGACGCCGAGGCCGCCCAGAACGGAGGGCAGTTCGGTCGATTTTGCGTAGACCCGCAGACCCGGCTTGGAGACGCGGCGCAGGCCGGCGATGCTCCGCTCGCGGTTGGGGCCGTACTTCAGCTCGACGATGAGGTTCTTGTGCTTCTCGCCCGGCTCGTCGCGGTAGCTCGCGATGTAGCCCTCGCGCTTGAGGATCTCGGCGATGTTCGCCTTGATCTTCGAGTGCGGAAGCACGACCTCGTCGTGGTACGCCGAGTTCGCGTTGCGCAGACGGGTCAAGAAGTCTGCGATCGGGTCGGTCATCGTCATGGTGACCTGTCAACCTTTCTCGCCTGGTTCCCCGCCCAGCCCGGCCGGAGAGTTCTCCGGCCGGATCGGCGGGGCCTGTGGCGAACTGGGAATAGAGTTTCGAGCCTTACCAGCTGGACTTGTGGACACCGGGCAGTTCGCCCGCGTGCGCCATCTCCCGGAGGCAGATCCGGCACAGGCCGAACTTGCGGTAGACCGAGTGCGGACGCCCGCACCGGTTGCACCGGGTGTAGGCGCGCACCGCGAACTTCGGCTTCTTCGAAGCCTTGCTGACTAGCGCTTTCTTGGCCATCGGCTCAGTTCTCCTTGAACGGGAAACCGAGCTTGCGCAGCAGCGCCCGGCCCTCGTCGTCGGTGGTGGCGGTGGTGACGACGGTGACGTCCATGCCGCGGGGGCGGTCGATGTCGTCCGGGTTGATCTCGTGGAACATCGACTGCTCGTTGAGACCGAACGTGTAGTTGCCGTTGCCGTCGAACTGCTTGGGCGAAAGGCCGCGGAAGTCGCGGATACGGGGCAGCGCGATGGTCAGCAGCCGGTCGAGGAACTCCCACATCCGGTCGCCGCGCAGCGTGACGCGCGCGCCGATCGGCTGTCCCTCGCGCAGCTTGAACTGCGCGATGGACTTGCGGGCCTTCCGGATTTCCGGCTTCTGCCCGGTGATCAGGGCGAGGTCGCGGACCGCGCCGTCGATCAGCTTGCTGTCCCGGGCGGCGTCCCCGACACCCATGTTCACGACGATCTTCACGACGCCGGGAATCTGGTGCACGTTGGGGATGGAGAACTCCTTCTGGAGCTCGCCCTTGATCTCTTCGCGGTACCGGGTCTTCAGACGCGGCACGATCTTCTCTGCGGTGGTCATGTCAGATGTCCTTGCCGTTCCGGCGCGAGACCCGGACCTTCTTGCCGTCCTCGCCGATGCGGTAGCCCACCCGGGTCGGCTTGCCGTCCGAGTCCACGACCATCACGTTCGACACGTGAATAGGCGCTTCCTGCGTCACGATGCCGCCGGACTGGGCGCCACGCTGGGTCTGGGTGATCCGGGTGTGCTTCTTGATCCGGTTGACACCCTCGACCAGCACGCGCTCCCGCTCGGGGTAGGCCTGAATGACCTTGCCCTTCGCGCCCTTGTCCTTGCCGGCGATGACGACGACCGTGTCGCCCTTCTTCACCTTCATCACAGCACCTCCGGCGCGAGCGAAATGATCTTCATGAACTTTCGGTCGCGCAGCTCGCGGCCCACCGGGCCGAAGATGCGGGTGCCCCGGGGCTCGTTGTCGTTCTTGATGAGCACGGCGGCGTTCTCGTCGAACCGGATGTAGGAACCGTCCGGACGACGGCGCTCCTTCACCGTGCGGACGATGACAGCCTTGACGACGTCGCCCTTCTTCACCCCGGCGGCCGGGATGGCGTCCTTCACGGTGGCGACGATGATGTCGCCGATGCCGGCGTAGCGCCGCCCGGAGCCGCCGAGCACGCGGATGCAAAGGATTTCCTTCGCGCCCGTGTTGTCGGCAACCCGAAGCCGCGACTCCTGCTGGATCACGTCAACTCCTGTATGTCGCGCTGGTTCTCGCTGTCGCGAGCCTTGCGGAACCAAGGACTCCCGAAAGAGCCCTGCTTACTTGGCCTTCTCCACGACCTGCACCAGACGCCAGCGCTTGGTCGCCGACAGCGGCCGGGTCTCCATCAGCGTGACCCGGTCGCCCACGCCCGCCTCGTTGTTCTCGTCGTGCACCTTGACCTTGGTGGTGCTGCGGAGAACCTTCGAGTAGCGCGGGTGCTTCTTGCGGTCCTCGAGCTCGACCACGATCGTCTTGTCCATCTTGTCCGAGACGACGTAACCCTCGCGGACCTTGCGGTAGTTCCGGGCGGTCTTCTCGGTGGCAGCCTCGCTCATGCGGCACCTTCACTTTCGGCGTCGGGCGCCACGGACAGGCCGAGCTCGCGCTCGCGCATGACCGTGTAGATCCGCGCGATGTCCGTGCGGACGGTGCGCAGCCGACGGTTGTTGTCCAGCTGCCCGGTCGCCATCTGGAAGCGGAGGTTGAAGAGCTCCTCCTTGTATTCCTTCAGACGCAGCACGAGCTCTTCGGCGGTGAGCTCACGCAGCTCGGATGCCTGTGCGGCTCCGTTAGCCATCAGAACTCACCTTCCCGGGTCACGATGCGGCACTTCATGGGCAGCTTGTGGATCGCGCGGCGGAGCGCCTCGCGGGCGGTCTCCTCGTTCGGGAAGCTGATCTCGAACATCACGCGACCCGGCTTCACGTTGGCGATCCACCACTCGGGCGAACCCTTGCCGGAACCCATGCGGGTTTCCGCCGGCTTCTTGGTCAGCGGGCGGTCCGGGTAGATCGTGGTCCACACCTTGCCGCCGCGCTTGATGTGACGGGTCATGGCGATACGAGCGGACTCGATCTGCCGGTTCGTCACGTAGCTGTGCTCAAGCGCCTGGATGCCGTAC
Organism: Amycolatopsis sp. NPDC003676; assembly: GCF_053587275.1. Taxonomy (NCBI): domain Bacteria; kingdom Bacillati; phylum Actinomycetota; class Actinomycetes; order Pseudonocardiales; family Pseudonocardiaceae; genus Amycolatopsis; species Amycolatopsis sp. NPDC003676. The sequence goes on along the minus strand of NZ_JBSFNS010000108.1, from coordinate 17,500 downwards.
TCGCCGAAGTTGACCTTGGTACCGCCCTTGGCGGCGCCGTGGCGCTTCGGGGAGTGCTGCTTGCGGTGCTTGACCCTGCGCGGGATGAGCACGTCTCAGCCCTCCGTCTTTTCTGCGGTCTCGGTGGCCGGGGCCGCCTCGGTCGCGGTGTCGCTCTTCGCGGCAGCGGCGGCGCGGCCGGCCTCGGTCGAGGTCGGGGTCGTGCCCGACGCGCCGGAACGGCGCGGGCGGGACGGCCGGTCGCCGCGGTCGCGGCGCGGAGCGCGGTCCGCGGCCGACGCGGCGGCGTCGCGCTCGGCGCGCGCCTTCAGGCCGCCGACCAGCTCGCCCTTGTAGATCCACACCTTCACGCCGATGCGACCGAACGTCGTCTTGGCCTCGAAGAAGCCGTAGTCGATGTCGGCGCGCAGCGTGTGCAGCGGGACCCGGCCGTCGCGGTAGTGCTCGGAACGGGACATCTCGGCGCCGCCGAGACGACCGCCGCACTGCACGCGGATGCCCTTGACCTGCGGCGAGCGCATGGAGGTCTGGATCGCCTTGCGCATCGCGCGGCGGAACGCCACGCGGTTGCTCAGCTGCTCCGCGACACCCTGGGCGACCAGCTGCGCGTCGGCCTCGGGGTTCTTCACCTCGAGGATGTTCAGCTGGACCTGCTTCTTGGTCAGCTTCTCCAGCGCGCCGCGGATCCGGTCGGCCTCCGCGCCGCGGCGGCCGATGACGATGCCCGGCCGGGCGGTGTGGATGTCGACGCGGACGCGGTCACGGGTGCGCTCGATCTCGACCTTGGAGATGCCGGCGCGCTCCATGCCGGTGGAGAGCAGCTTGCGGATCTTGACGTCCTCGGCCACGTACTCCGCGTACTGCTTGTCGGCGTACCAGCGCGACTTCCAGTCAGTGGTGATACCCAGGCGGAAGCCGTGCGGGTTGATCTTCTGGCCCACTACCGGCCACCTGCCTTCTTGTTGCTCTTCTTCTCCGCAGGCCGCGACTCGACCACCACGGTGATGTGGCTGGTGCGCTTGCGGATCCGGTACGCACGGCCCTGGGCACGCGGACGGATGCGCTTGAGGGTCGGGCCCTCGTCGGCGGTCGCGGACTTGATCCAGAGCGTCTCCGGGTCCAGCTGGAGGTTGTTCTCGGCGTTGGCCGCCGCGCTGGCGATGACCTTCGCGAGCTGCGTGCTGGCAGCCTGCGGCGCGAACCGGAGCACGGCCAAGGCCTCGCTGACGCTACGACCCTTGACGAGCTCGATGACCCGGCGCACCTTCATCGGCGCGTCCCGGACAAAGCGAGCCCGCGCGACGGCCGTGGGCAGCTCTTCTGCCGTGGCCGTGGCGTTTGACTGGGCGTTCATCTGCTTCCCTTAACTTTCTCTGGCCCGCTCAGCGGCGGCGCGACTTGCGGTCGTCCTTGATGTGGCCCTTGAAGGTCCGCGTCGGGGCGAACTCGCCCAGCTTGTGACCCACCATCGCCTCGGTGACGAACACCGGGACGTGCTTGCGGCCGTCGTGCACCGCGATCGTGTGACCCAGGAAGTCCGGGATGATCGTGGAGCGCCGCGACCAAGTCTTGATCACGGTCTTCTTGCCCGATTCGTTCAGCGCGTCCACCTTCTTGAGCAGGTGGTCGTCCACGAACGGGCCCTTCTTAAGGCTGCGTGGCATGTGCTTCTACCTCCCTGCTCAGCGCTTCTTGCCGGTACGCCGGCGGCGGACGATCAGTTTGTCGGACGGCTTGCTCTTGCGAGTGCGGCCTTCGGGCTTGCCGTTCGGGTTCACCGGGTGGCGACCACCGGACGTCTTGCCCTCGCCACCGCCGTGCGGGTGGTCGACCGGGTTCATCACGACACCGCGGACAGTCGGGCGCTTGCCGCGCCAGCGGTTGCGGCCCGCCTTGCCCCAGTTGATGTTCGAGTGCTCCGAGTTGCCGACCTCGCCGACGGTCGCGCGGTTGCGCACGTCCACGTTGCGGATCTCGCCCGAGGGGAGACGCAGCTGGGCGTAAGGACCGTCCTTGGCGACGAGCTGCACGCGGGCGCCGGCGGACCGGGCCATCTTCGCGCCGCCGCCGGGGCGGAGCTCGATCGCGTGGATCACGGTGCCGACCGGGATGTTGCGCAGCGGCAGGTTGTTGCCCGGCTTGATGTCGGCGCGGGGGCCGTTCTCGACCGTGTCGCCCTGCTTCAGCTTCTCCGGCGCGATGATGTAGCGCTTCTCGCCGTCGGCGTAGTGCAGCAGCGCGATGCGCGCGGTGCGGTTGGGGTCGTACTCGATGTGCGCGACCTTGGCCGGCACGCCGTCCTTGTCGTGACGACGGAAGTCGATCACGCGGTAGGCGCGCTTGTGGCCACCGCCCTTGTGCCGGGTGGTGATCTTGCCCGAGGCGTTGCGGCCGCCGGTCTTGCTCAGCGGACGCAGCAGCGACTTCTCCGGCGTGGACCGGGTGATCTCGGCGAAGTCCGAGACGCTCGAACCGCGACGACCCGGGGTCGTCGGCTTGTACTTGCGGATGCCCATTGTCAGCTCAGTCCTTTACGCGGTGGGTCCGCCGAAGATCTCGATCGCCTTGCTTTCCGGCGAAAGAGTCACGATGGCGCGCTTGGTGTCCTTGCGCTTGCCGAAGCCGGTACGAGTCCGCTTCCGCTTGCCCTGGCGGTTGGCCGTGTTGACGCTGACGACCTTCACGCCGAACACCTTCTCGACCGCGATCTTGATCTGGGTCTTGTTGGCGTCCGGACGGACGATGAACGTGTACTTGTGGTCCTCGAGCAGCCCGTAGGACTTCTCGGAGATCACCGGCGCGAGCAGGATGTCGCGGGGGTCCGGAATGGCGACCGAGCTCACTTCTCGTCACTCCCTTCCGAAACCTCGCTCGAACGCGCGAGGGCCTTGACGACCTTCCCGCGGACGGGGCCTGCCACGAACGCGTCGTAAGCGGCCTTGGTGAACACGACGTCGTCGTTGACCAGGACGTCGTAGGTGTTGAGCTGGTCAGCCCAGATCAGGTGCACGTACGGCAGGTTCCGCGCGGACACCCAGGCGAGCTCCTCGTCGCGGTGCAGGACCACGAGAACGCGCTTGGCCTGGGTCGCGGCGGCGATCGCCGTCTTGGCGGTCTTGGTCGACGGCTTCTCGCCGGAGACCAGTTCCGTCAGGACGTGCAGCTGGCCGGCGCGCGCCCGGTCGGAGAGGGCGCCACGCAGAGCGGCGGCCTTCATCTTCTTCGGGGTGCGCTGGGTGTAGTCGCGCGGCGTGGGGCCGTGCACGACGCCACCGCCGGCGAACTGCGGCGCGCGGGTCGAACCCTGGCGGGCGCGACCGGTGCCCTTCTGCCGGTACGGCTTCTTGCCGCCACCGGAGACCTCACCGCGGGTCTTCGTGTCGTGCGTGCCCTGGCGCGCGGCGGCCAGCTGGCCCACCACGACCTGGTGCATCAGCGCGACGTTGGCCTGCACGTCGAAGATCTCCCCGGGGAGCTCGACGGTGCCGTCGGCTTTACCGGCCGGAGTCTTCAGCTCGACGTTCGTCATCGTCAGTTTCCACCCTTCGCGGCACTGCGCACGAACAGCAGGCCGCCCTTGGGACCGGGCACCGCGCCCTTGATCAGCAGCAGGCCGTCCTCGGCACGCACCGCGTGCACGGTCAGGCCCTGCGTGGTGACCCGGTCGCTACCCATCCGGCCCGCCATCCGCAGGCCCTTGAACACGCGGCCGGGCGTGGCGCAGCCGCCGATGGAACCCGGCTTGCGGTGCACGGCCTGCGCACCGTGGCTCGCGCCCTGGCCCTTGAAGCCGTGGCGCTTCATGACACCGGCGTAGCCCTTGCCCTTGCTGGTACCGGTCACGTCGACCGAAGTGCCGGCCTCGAACACCTCGGCGGTGATCTCCTGGCCGACCTCGTAGGTCTCGGCGTCGGTGGTGCGCAGCTCGGCAACGTGGCGACGCGGGGTCACGCCGGCCTTGTCGAAGTGGCCGGTGCGCGGCTTGTTCACCTTGCGCGGGTCGATCGCGCCGAACGCCAGCTGCACGGCCGCGTAGCCGTCTTTGTCAGTGGTCCGAACCTGGGTCACCACGTTCGGTCCGGCCTTGACGACAGTGACCGGGACGACCCGGTTCTGCTCGTCGAAGACCTGGGTCATGCCGAGCTTGGTGCCCAGGATGCCCTTCATTTGCCTGTCAGACATGAGTTCTTATCTCCGCCGCTCGCCCAACGCTTACTGGATGTTGACGTCGACGCTCGCCGGGAGGTCGATGCGCATGAGCGCGTCCACCGTCTTCGGCGTCGGGTCGAGGATGTCGATCAGACGCTTGTGCGTGCGCATCTCGAAGTGCTCGCGCGAGTCCTTGTACTTGTGCGGCGAGCGGATGACGCAGTAAACGTTCTTCTCGGTAGGCAGCGGCACCGGCCCGACAACACGGGCGCCGGTGCGCGTGACCGTTTCCACGATCTTGCGCGCCGAGGTGTCGATCGCCTCGTGGTCGTAGGCCTTGAGCCGGATGCGGATCTTCTGTCCCGCCATGGTGGCTGCGTTCCTTGTCGTCTCGTGCCGCTTTGTCTCGTCAACCTGGGCCGGAGCCCGGGTTTCAGCAGTTCAACGGCCCTGTCCCCGGTCCACGCGGTCGGGCGTGTCGCGCCCGCCGCACAGACGGATCCCTAAGGATCGTCGTCTTGCCTGGTCTTCCTCTTACGTGAGGAGGCCGCGGGCCGACCTGGTCTGAACAAGCACCGCGGTCGTCCCTACTGGCCTTTGCCCGCTAGCCTCACCCGAAGGAAGAGCTCCACGGACCGTGGCCACTCGTGCCAGGGCGGCCGGAACCCCGAAGAGTTCGGCCGCCCCAGGACGAGCAACCTGAATAGTGTCGCACACGTGAGTTGACGCCCTGAACTCGGGGGTGTATTGACCCGAATTCAGGGCGCCGACGTCACTTGTTGATCTTGGTAACCTGGCCCGCGCCGACGGTCCGGCCACCCTCGCGGATGGCGAAGCGCAGACCCTCGTCCATGGCGACCGGCTGGATCAGCACGACGCTGATGTCCGTGTTGTCGCCCGGCATGACCATCTCGGTGCCCTCGGGGAGGGTCACGACGCCGGTCACGTCGGTGGTGCGGAAGTAGAACTGCGGGCGGTAGTTGTTGAAGAACGGGGTGTGCCGTCCGCCCTCGTCCTTGGACAGGATGTAGACCCGGCCCTCGAACTCGGTGTGCGGGGTGGTGGTGCCCGGCTTCACGACGACCTGGCCGCGCTCGACGTCCTCGCGCTTGATGCCGCGCAGCAGGAGGCCGACGTTGTCGCCCGCCTGGCCCGAGTCGAGCAGCTTGCGGAACATCTCGACACCGGTGACGGTGGTCTTGGTCGACTTCTCGCGGATACCCACGATCTCGACCTCTTCGTTGACGTTGACCTGGCCGCGCTCCACGCGACCGGTCACGACGGTGCCGCGGCCGGTGATCGTGAAGACGTCCTCGATCGGCATCAGGAAGGGCTTCTCGAGTTCGCGCACCGGGTCCGGCACGTTGTCGTCGACGGCGTGCATCAGCTCGAGCACGGCGTCGGCCCACTTCTGGTCGCCCTCGAGAGCCTTGAGGCCGGAGACGCGCACGACCGGCGCGTCGTCGCCCGGGAACTCCTGCGAGGACAGCAGCTCGCGGACCTCCAGCTCGACGAGCTCGAGGATTTCCTCGTCGTCGACCATGTCGGCCTTGTTCAGCGCCACGACGATGTAGGGCACGCCGACCTGGCGGGCCAGCAGCACGTGCTCGCGGGTCTGCGGCATCGGGCCGTCGGTGGCCGCGACCACCAGGATCGCGCCGTCCATCTGCGCGGCACCGGTGATCATGTTCTTGATGTAGTCAGCGTGACCGGGGGCGTCCACGTGCGCGTAGTGACGCTTCTCGGTCTGGTACTCGACGTGCGAGATGTTGATCGTAATACCGCGCTGCTTCTCTTCCGGCGCGTTGTCGATCTGGTCGAACGCACGGGCCTCGTTCAGCTCCGGGTACGCGTCGTGCAGAACCTTGGTGATCGCCGCGGTCAGCGTGGTCTTGCCGTGGTCGACGTGACCGATGGTGCCGATGTTGACGTGCGGCTTGCTCCGCTCGAACTTCGCCTTCGCCACTGGAATGTCCTCCTGGACTGGATTTGCTTTGTGCTCGCGGGGCAGCGTGGCTGCCGCCCCGCGAATGTTCCTTCGTCGTTGCTGCGGACGTTCAGGAGAGTCCCTTAATGCCCGCGAGCGGAGGGGATTACTCCCCCGTCGCCTTCGCGATGATTTCCTTCGCGACGTTCGCGGGAACCTCGGCGTAGGAGTCGAACACCATGGAGTAGTTCGCCCGGCCCTGGGTACGGGACCGCAGATCGCCGACGTAGCCGAACATCTCCGACAGCGGGACCAGTGCCTTCACGACACGGGTACCGGCGCGCTCCTCCATGGCCTGGATCTGGCCACGGCGGGAGTTGAGGTCGCCGATCACGTCACCCATGTAGTCCTCGGGAGTCGTGACCTCGACGGCCATCATCGGCTCGAGGATGACCGGGCCGGCCTTCTTCGCGGCTTCCTTCATCGCCATGGAACCGGCGATCTTGAACGCCATTTCGGAAGAGTCGACCTCGTGGTACGCGCCATCCAACAAGGTGAACTTCAACCCGACGAGCGGGTAGCCGGCCAGCACGCCGTACTGCATGGCGTCCTGTGCGCCCGCGTCGACCGACGGGATGTACTCCCGCGGCACGCGGCCACCGGTGACCTTGTTGTCGAACTCGTAGAGAGCACCGTCGGTGCGCTCGAGCGGCTCCAGCTTCACGATGACCTTCGCGAACTGGCCGGAACCACCGGTCTGCTTCTTGTGGACGTAGTCGAGCTTGTCCACGGTCTTCTTGATGGTCTCGCGGTAGGCGACCTGCGGCTTGCCGATGTTCGCCTCGACCTTGTAGTCGGACTTCATCCGGTTGACCAGCACCTCGAGGTGCAGCTCGCCCATGCCGGCGATGATCGTCTGGCCGGTGTCCTCGTCCAGGTTGACCTGGAACGTGGGGTCTTCCTCGGCCAGCTTCTGGATCGCCAGGGAGAGCTTCTCCTGGTCGGCCTTGGTCTTCGGCTCGATGGCCACCTTGATGACCGGGTCCGGGAAGGTCATCGACTCGAGAACGACCGGGTTCTGCGCGTCGGCCAGGGTGTCACCGGTGGTGGTGTCCTTCAGGCCGATGACCGCGTAGATGTGGCCGGCCAAAGCCTCGTCGACCGGGTTCTCCTTGTTGGAGTGCATCTGGAAGATCTTCCCGATGCGCTCCTTGCGCTCCTTGGTCGCGTTGACGACCTGTGCGCCGGAGGCGACCTTGCCCGAGTAGACCCGGATGTAGGTCAGCTTGCCGAAGAACGGGTGCGCGGCGATCTTGAACGCGAGCGCGGAGAACGGCTCCTCGGTCGTCGCGTGCCGGGTGACCGGGGTCTCGCCGTCCGGCAGCAGACCCTCGACCGGCGGCACGTCCAGCGGCGACGGCAGGTAGTCGATGACCGCGTCCAGCATCGGCTGCACGCCCTTGTTCTTGAACGCGGAGCCGGCCAGGACCGGGAACGCCTCGCGGGTGACGACCAGCTTGCGGATGCCGCCCTTGATCTCGTCCTGCGTCAGCTCTTCGCCCTCGAGGAACTTCTCCATCAGCGCGTCGTCGGTCTCGGCGACGGCCTCGATCAGCTTCTCGCGGTACTCGGCGGCGCGGTCGGCCAGCTCGGCCGGGATGTCCTCGACGGAGTAGTCGTCGCCCTTCTGCACCTCGCCGCGCCAGACCAGGGCCTTCATCCGGACCAGGTCGATGACGCCCTCGAACTCGTTCTCCGCGCCGATCGGCAGCTGGATGGCCAGCGGCCGGACGCCGAGGCGGTCCGAGATGGTCTGCAGGGTGTAGTAGAAGTCCGCGCCCAGCTTGTCCATCTTGTTGACGAAGCAGATGCGCGGGACGTCGTACTTGTCCGCCTGCCGCCAGACCTGCTCGGACTGCGGCTCGACGCCTTCCTTGCCGTCGAAGACGGCGACCGCGCCGTCGAGCACCCGCAGGTTGCGCTCCACCTCGACGGTGAAGTCGACGTGCCCGGGGGTGTCGATCAGGTTGATCTGGTAGTCGTTCCAGAAGGTGGTGGTGGCAGCCGAGGTGATGGTGATGCCCCGCTTCTGCTCCTCCTCCATCCAGTCCATGGTGGCGGCGCCGTCGTGGACTTCGCCGAGCTTGTAGTTGATCCCGGTGTAGAACAGGATCCGCTCGGTGGTGGTGGTCTTACCGGCGTCGATGTGCGCCATGATGCCGATGTTGCGGACCTTGTTGAGGTCGGTCAGCACTTCACGTGCCACGAGAATGTTCCCCTGTCTCGAACGTGGGGCCCGGCATGGCTTCTATCGGCAGCCGGGCGGTCATCACCAGCGGTAGTGCGCGAAGGCCTTGTTGGACTCGGCCATCTTGTGCGTGTCTTCGCGGCGCTTGACGCTGGCGCCAAGGCCGTTGCTCGCGTCCAGCAGCTCGTTCTGCAGCCGCTCGATCATCGTCTTCTCGCGGCGGGCCTGCGAGAACGAGACCAGCCAGCGCAGCGCCAGCGTGGTGGAGCGGCCGGGCTTGACCTCGATCGGCACCTGGTAGGTGGCGCCACCGACGCGGCGGCTCTTCACCTCGATGGTGGGCTTCACGTTGTCGAGCGCGCGCTTCAGCGTGACGACCGGGTCGGTGCCGGTCTTCTCGCGAGCGCCTTCGAGAGCGCCGTAGACAATGCGCTCGGCCAGGGACCGCTTGCCGTCCTTCAGCACCTTGTTCACCAGCTGGGTGACCAGCGGGGAGGCGTAGACGGGGTCGGAGATCAGCGGCCGCTTCGGCGCCGGACCCTTGCGAGGCATTAGCTCTTCTCCTTCTTCGCGCCGTACCGGCTGCGCGCCTGCTTGCGGTTCTTCACACCCTGGGTGTCGAGCGAACCGCGGATGATCTTGTAGCGAACACCCGGCAGGTCCTTAACCCGGCCGCCGCGCACGAGCACCATCGAGTGCTCCTGGAGGTTGTGGCCTTCACCCGGGATGTACGCGGTGACCTCGATACCGCTGGTCAGCTTCACACGAGCAACCTTGCGCAAGGCCGAGTTCGGCTTCTTGGGAGTCGTGGTGTACACGCGGGTGCACACGCCACGACGCTGCGGGCTCCCCTTGAGGGCCGCGGTCTTCTGCTTGGCAGCCTTGTCCTGGCGGCCCTTGCGGACCAGCTGCTGGATCGTGGGCAATGGACCAGCTTCCTGTCGTGATCTTGCTTCTTCGTGTCTTCACCGGTCCCCGCGGTCGGGCGTGTCGGCCCGCGTCACGGTCTCTCGACCGGTAACTTCCCGGAGGGATTTTCCGTCGGAACCCCACGTGGCGAGGCTGGTGAACCGGGTGCAAAAGCACCCCGCTCATGCCCAACGGCACGCGGAGCGGCCCGACGCCTGCCGGGCACGGTCTCCAAAGATACCCGTCCACTCGCGGAGCGGTCCGGGCGGGGGGTCGCTACGGTCGCCGACCGGTCATCGTAACCCCAGATCGGGGCCTTGGGACGGCGCCGCGCGGGACTTCCCGGCATACAGAACGCCGGGCTCCGGGAGGCTATTCCGGAGCCGGTTCCCGCGGTCAGGGCGCACTCGGGTTCGCATGCCGGGACGGGGCGACCAATGAATGGACTCGCGCCGGACCCCGCGCGCCGGACCCCGCGGCTTCCCGCGCCCCAATGGGGCGTTCGGTGCGTTCAGCGCACCCAATGCGGCGTTCGGTGCGTCAGATGCACCCAATGCCACATTGGGGTGTTCTCAGCGGCGCGGCGTGTGGCGGGTTCGTTGTGGCGTGCTGGCCAGGGGACGCGGAGCACAGCCTGGCGAGACGGGCGGTGTGGCTCCGTTGCCGCGAAAAGTCCGTGAGGGGAACCCTGAGGGAATCAGAGTTCCTCAGGGTTCCCCTCACGGACCTTCGGCATCGCGCTCCTGGCGTGCGCCAGGCCCATCGGCGGCAAGACCCCTGCGCACCGCCGACACCGCGCCCCGCTGCCGAGAAAGCCCGTCTGGGCGGTTCGCCCGGAAGACGCGGCGGCGTTAAGAACGTGAGAGAAATTCTTCGGCGGCAAGGAGAAGAGCCGCCGGCTGTTCCACAATGGACTCGCGTCCCGGGGTGACGATCACCTCACCGGGGCGCGGCCGCGAAACCCGGCCCGGCGGTGTGCACCCGCCGGGCCGGGCCGCGGGTCAGTCCTCGTCGGGCTTCGCGTGGTCGGGCTTGCCCGGGTTGGGGTCGCGCGACAGATCGATCAGCGGGTGCACTCCAGCCCCCTCCGGCGCGGCATGGCTGCCGCCGGTCTTCTTGTCCCCCGGCTGGTCGACCTTCTCGCTGCCGTCCATGTCGCCTCCTCGTTCGGTTCCCCTGCCGTTCTGCACGGTACCTGCCGGGGAAATCGGTGGACGGACTCCCCAAGATGAGGGACGTGGACTGGAAGATCAGCGAATTCCCGGCCGAACACCCCGACGCGGCGGCGATCCTGCGCGAGTACATGGACGAGCTGGCGTCGCGGTACTACGGCCGCCCGGCGACGCCCGCCGAGGTGGACGCGGCGCTCGCCGACGAGCCCAGCGACGGCCTCGTCGCGCCGACCGGGGCGTTCCTTTTGGCTTATCGCGAGGGGAAGCCAGCCGGTTGTGTCGGCGTCCGGGTGGTCGAGCCCGGGCTGAGCGCGTTGACGAAGGTGTACGTGCGCCCGGAGCATCGCGGGCACGGCGGCGGCAAGCTGATCGTCGCGGCGACTGAAGAAGCGGCGAAGCGGCTGGGCTCGACCCGGATGCGGCTGGACACCCGGGACGACCTGGTCGAAGCACGCGCGCTCTACGCGTCGATGGGCTACGCCGAGGTCGAGGCCTTCAACGACGACCAGTACGCCGAGCACTGGTTCGCCAAGGACCTCAGCTGAGCCGTCCCGCACAGTTGGCCACCTCGCCGTCCGCGGCTTTCGCGGACCGCGCCAGCACGCCGTTCACCGAGATCCGGCATTCGACCGCGCCGCTCGACTGGCCCATCAACTGCACAGTCGGCGCGACGGCGGTCTTCGGCCAGGTCAGGGTCTTGCTCCAGGGCAACGGCACCGACAGCTCCTGGTGCACCAGGCCGAGGCCGTTGTCGTCGTAGACCACGGTGGCGGTGCCGGAGCCAGCGAGTTCGTAAGTGATCTGCCAGCTGGACGGCGCGGGCGCGACTGGCGCGGTGGACGTCGTCGGGGCCAGGGTGCGGGTGATGGTGCGGTCTGGGGCGCGCTGCGGCACTTCGGCGGTCGGCGCGGATATCGCGGCCGGAGCGGGCGTTGGAGCGTCGCCGGTGCCGAGGATCACCACGATCGCGGCGACGGCGGCCACCGCGATGCCCGCGATCGCGAGCCTGCCGATCAGCTGTCTGTCCATGTTCCTCGTTCTTTCGCCGGGAGCCGCCGGTGGTTCCCGGGGACGAGGGGAACCACCGGCGGAGACGGGGTCAGCCGGGCAGGATCCGGCCGGGAACGCCGTTCAGCGACTGGATCAGGCCCAGCACCGGGACGCCCAGCGGCGCGAACGTCCAGATGTTGTTCAGGTTCGACGTGTCCGGCTCGTCGACGACGGTGACACCGGGCTGGTCCTGCGTCGCGGCCAGCGCGGGCGCGGCGGCGCCGAGCACGGCGGCTCCGGCGAGCGCGGTGGCGGCGACAGCTCGGACGACGGTCTTTTTCATGGCTTTCTCCTTCTGTGCTCAGGAAACGGCGGTGATGGCGTTGAACACCGGCGCGAGAAGCTGGGCCGGGGCTTGGGTGGTCGGGCCGAGGAGGCTGCCCGCGTCGAGGCCGGGGACGACCCAGACCGACGGGCCGCCGCCGGTCGGTGCTCCCGGGACGCCGGGCAGGCCCGGGGTGGGCAGGTTCGGCACGGAAGGCAGCGAGGGCAGGCCACCGGTCGGGAGGGACGGGAGGCCGCCGGTCGGCAAGGACGGCAAACCGCCAGTCGGCAGCGACGGCAAGCCGCCGGTCGGGAGCGAGGGCAGGCCGCCCGTCGGCAACGAAGGCAGGCCAGCGGCGGGCTGAGCGGCGGCGGACGTCTCCGGGGTGGCGGCGTTGGCCGCTCCCCCAGCGAATCCGGCGAACGCCCCGGCCGCGGCGAGCGGCAGCAGGATCCGGGCGGCAATGCGTTTCATCAGGGGTTTTCCTTTCTTCGGGGTTTTTCGGGTCAGCGGAGCGCGCCGCTGATCGGGACGATGGTTCCGTCGGGGATCCACTGCCCGGCGTAGTCGCGCGCGGCCTGCATGCCGGGCGCGTGCGGTTCGCCGGGGTACATCGGCATCGCGTTGACCTGCGCGGCCGCGAAGAGCTGCACCTCGCCGTTCACCGCTGTCCACTGTGGACCGAGCCAGGTCCGGAAACCGCCCAGCGACGGGCTTTCCCCGCCGAAGCTGTTGCCGACGGCCACCGCGTAGCTCACCGCGAGCTGGTCGCGCGGGTCGAAGCGCAGCGGCATGGCCGCGCTGGCGACGGTGTTGACGATGGGTCCGTTGAGCAGCCACGGCGCGAGGTACAGGCCGAACTGGTGGGTCGGTTTGAGCCGCTGCGATTCGGCGGCGCGGCTCATCGCGAGGTATCCGTCGCTCCAGCCGGAGACGACCACCAGCGCGGTGTCGGCCGCCGCGTCCGGGCGCACCGGCAGACCGACGCGCGCGGCGGTCTCGCGGACGAGCTGCGCGGCTTGCACCCCACGCGGCGACTTGTCTTCGACCAGCGTGATCGCCGACGGCTTTCGCGGAGCGAGAAACTCGACCAGCTTCACCAGCGAACCGCGGTCCTCCGGTGACAACGCGTCCGAAGGACAACTGGTGAGCACGTCGCGTTTCTGCGCCACCAGGCCGCCGAGTGCGGCTTCCGCGCATTCCGGCGCGTCGGCGTCCGAAACCGCCGGACCCGTCTCGGTGCCCGCGTCGACGTCGACCGTGGTGGTCGCGTCGCCCTTGCGCACCACGAGAGTGCTGCGTCCGGCCGGAAGCTCGACCTCGGCCCAGCTGCCTTCCGCACCGGCCCGCGCCGCCGCGGTGGTCACGATCCCGCCCTCGACGCCAGCGGACAGGTCCGTCCCCGCACTCGAAGGGAAGTGCACGAGATTGCGCCCGGGCCGGTGCGGACTGACCAGCACCGGCACGGTCGCGCCGCCGACTGTCGCGTCGGCCAGCACCGGCACCCCGGGCACGGGCAGCGGGGCTGGCTGCGGCACCGCGGCAAGCGCGCTCCACGCGACGAAACCGAGTGCGACACCGGCGACGCCGTAGCGGTAGCCACGAATGGAAGCGTTGCGAGACAACAAGATTGCCGACACGACGGTCACTGCTGCGGGCAGCAGGACCACCGCGATCAGCGAGATACCGAAGAGCGTTTCGTACAGCCGTCGGTCGAAAGCGACCCCGGAGACGCCGAGTTGCACGACGCCTGCGAGCGTCAACAGTCCGGCGAGACTCACCGACAGCGGACCGACGCGCAACGGCGTCGAGCGCCACTGCTCCACCGGCACCCAAGCCGACAACAGCGTCACGCCGAACCAGAGCGCGGCCGCGGCGACGTACACGGTGTCGATAGCGAAGGAGATCCCCGCGCCATCGACGGAGGTCTCCAGCACCACGAGCACGACCAGCGCGAGCGAAGCCCAACGGCCCGCCGAGGGCCACCGCAGCAGCACCGGCACCGCCAGCGCGAGCACAACGTGGACGATCAGCGCGACGAGGTTGACGTCGACCGTCGCCGCCGACACCGCGGCCAGCACCGCCGAACCGACGCCCAGCGCGCCGGTGGTGATCCACAGCTTGCGCGGCAGCGGGCCGACGAGCGGGCGCAGAATCCCGGCACCGGCGAGGAATGCCGTCGCCAGCAGCAATATCAACCGCAGCACCAGCGCGGCACTGTCCACACCGGACGATCCGGTGGCGACCGGAGTGACGTGGTGATCCATGGAGACCTTCCGGACTTGTCCTCGGGGCCGGTCCGTGAAGGGCCCCTTGAGGGAATCTGATTCCCTCAAGGAGTCCTTCACGGCACGCGTCCAGCGGGAGTTACTTCACGTTCTGGTCGGCGACCACGAACAGCTCGGAGTGCGGCTTGGCGTTGCCGAAGTCCCCGTGCGGCCACGACTTCCGGTTGAAGTTGAGGCCGACCTGCCCGGTGAACTCGTCGCGGAAGTTCTGATCGACCGCGAGCTTCCCGTCCGGCGAGAGGTTCAGCAGGTTGACCTTGTGGTCACCGTCCAAACCGGACCGGGCGACGAAGTAGTTCGACACCGCGATGTGCTGCGGCTGCTCGGTTTCGTGGTAGAGACCGTCCTGGCCGAGCGCGAAGTTGTCGTACGCGCCCCAGTGCGGGCCCGCCCCGGGAACACCCGGGTTGATCGGCGCGGAACCGACGACGGTCGGCAGGTCTCCCCCGCCGCCCTGCTGCGCCTTCTCCTTGGTGTCGACGCGGCCCTTGATGTCCTCGACCTTGTCGCCGGCCGCGACCAGCTTCTGGATGTCGAGCACGTACACGCCGCCGGTGGTGCCGGGGTCGTCCGGGCCGAGCGCGCCCTTCTGCCTGCCCTGCACCGCGTGGTACAGGAACCGGTCGTCCGGGCTGGTCTGCAGCCAGCCGCCGTTGGAGCTCGCGCCGTTCGAGTCGTTCTGCGAGTAGATCGGCTTGCCCGCGGTGCCGTCGTCGAAGACCTCGATCCAGTGCGGATCCTTCGCCGTGATGTCCGGCGTGTAGAAGATCGCGCCGCCCTGCATCGTCTCGGCGAACGCGCCCTTGTGGCCGGGCTTGTTCGTCACCGTGGTCTCCATGACCGCGCGGCTTTCCGAGTGCAGCGGATCCGCCGGGTTCGCCCGCGGGCCGTCTTGCAGGTAGGACACCGCCTTCAGCTTCGGGTGATTGCGGTCGGAGATGTCCCAGGTGCGGATCGTCGGCCGGCGCAGATACGGCGACGGCTGCTTCACCGGGTCGAGAATGATGTTGCGCGGTTCGGCGTAGTCACTGGTGACGAGGGTGTTGAGATCCTCGCGCGCCTGAACGCCGTGCGGGTTCGCGCAGGACGGTTTGCCCAGCTGTGGCAGGTTGTCGCACAGCTTCGCGTTGTCGCCCTGCGGGGTCGCCGCCGGATTCTGCGACAGCACCTGCGCGTTCTGGTCGAAGTGCACGACCTCGCCCGGGCTGCCGGCGAAACCGTTGCCGATCTGCGTGGAGCCGTCCTGGTACGCGTACGGACCGGGCACGACCGGACCGCCCATGTACGTGCCGTAGGCGGTGCCGTCCTTCAGCACCCAGTACGCGTCCGGCACAGACCCGCCGAGCGTCTGCGTCGGCAAGCTGATGCCCTTGAGTTTCAACTGTGGCAACGCACTTACGTCAAACGCGTACGTCGCCGCGGCGAACAACGCGCCAGCGTAAATCGTGTCGCCCTTGTGCCACACGTACTGCATGTGGTGCGGCTCGTTCTCGACGAGCGGCCCGACGGTCGCGGTGTTCACCACCTTGCCGTACGTCGGCGAGCCCTGCGTCGCGTCGATCACCGCGAGGAAATCGGGGCCAGGCAAGGCATTCTTGACTTTGCCGAGGCCGCCGCCGAGCGAACCCGGCAGGTTTTTGACGTCCTTCACCGCGGTGTCGGCGATGTTCTCGTCGCCGGCCCAGACCAGCAGCCACTTCTTCGGCGTGCCGTCGGCGGAACGCGCTTGCGCGGCAAGGTCTTTGCTGACCAGGTGGTTCTGCACCCAGTACTGCTTGCCGTCGGACGCGGTTTTGGCGTCGGTGACCACCTGAACGTCGGCGTAAGCGCTGGTGGTCGACCCGGTGTAGGTCACCGCACCGATCGCGAGCGCGACCGCGCCGGCGACGGTCAGCGCTTTCCGCCATCGGGGCGGGGCGCCCGAGGAGGAGCTGAATCGCATTGTGTCTCCCTGTTTGTGTTCCCGTGAAGCGCCCGCGAAGGCACTTCTTTCCCCGTTCTGAAGGCAGCACGAAACCCGCGCGAAACCCACGCCGAACAGAGAAAGCGTTCATCCCCTCGGGTCAGGCAAACCCGTTGCGGGGCAAGAGAAATCAGCCAGCCGGACGCGGCCGGGAGAAAAGGTCAGGAATCCCTACACAGCGCACTGGCCTGCTGGCGCAGATCCACGTGCAGACGCCACACCAGGGCAACCGGAAAGGACATGCGCGAAATACTCTGGCGAACCGCACGCACTGTCAATGCGGTGATCAATCGTGGGAACGTCGACCGAAGGGGTGAATATCCCACGAACTGGGCCGAGTTGCCCGCCCCTCGCCGCACGACCGGCCGGGGCCGCGGCGCTGACCTGCGATGCTCCGTTCGGCCCACAGTATGTTCGGCGGTTCGGCGTCCAGGGAGGGGCTGTTCGCCCGATATGTTCGTTACCTTTTCGTGACCAAATCCCGGGAACTTTCGTCCCGACCCCGCGATGAATCACCCATGCCGGATTCGCTGACCCTGCGGCGCGAACCTGACAGAAGCGGCATAATCCGCACAGCACGTGACGGACCAGGGGAAGGGGTGACCGCCGATGTCGGCAGAGATGGAACGACTCGTCGCCGAGTTCGACAAGTTCCAGTCGAAGCTCAAGCAGGCCGAAGCGCAGTTCGCGAAAGTCGGCGACATGCAGGAGGAGCTGAACGCGCTCGAGGCCGAAGTGATGTCGCCGGATCGTGCGGTCACCGTCGTCGCGGGCCCGAGCGGATCGATCAAAGACCTCCGGCTCACCCCGGACGCGCTCCGGCAACAGCCCGACCAGCTGGCGACCTCGATCCTGGCGACCCTGCACCAGGCCGTCGCCGAATCCGCTCGCAAGCAGGCCGGGATCGTCGACGAGCACGTGGGCACGGCCTTCGGGTTGAACGTGTCCGATCAGGTCCTGGAAGCTCAGGCAGCTGGTTTGGGAACCACTGTCGAAGAACTGGAGTCCAATCTGCCGGAGGAGCAGCCGCGGCAGGCAGCACCGGCCCGGGACGACGAGGACTTCGCGAACAACGATCTGCTTCGCGACGACAACCGGGCGACTCCGGCACCTCCGCCGGCACCGCCGTCGGCTTCGGCGGGCGACCAGTTCCTCAAGAACTTGTTCGACGACGAAGAGGGGCGCCGATGAGCCCGACGAACGGCGGCCACAAGGTCGACACCGCCGCCCTTGCCAAGTACTCCACCGGACTCGACCGGTACAAGGGCGAGGCGGGAAAGTTCGGCGACCTCATCAACCACGCCGACGTGACCGACAAGTCCTGGGGACTGATCGGGCTGGCAGTCAAGCAGACCTACACAAGCAAGCTCGACGATCTGAAGGAGCTGCTCGAACTTCTCAAGAGCGGCGTCGAATCCTTCCAAGGCAAGGTCAGCAAGGCCGCTGAGATCTACGACGGCCACGAACAAGACACCGTCATGAAGTTCGGCAAATTCGAGACGAAGATCGACGGGCCGCGCTGAGCAGGG
>NZ_JBSFNS010000107.1:0-29172 GCF_053587275.1 Amycolatopsis sp. NPDC003676 | reverse complement strand
GCCGAAAGCGCACGGCTTCCGGCGAGCATCGACGCGGCACACCGGCGCTCAACCCCGGGCGACCTCGACGTCGTCGAGAACCCCCAGCGCGTCCGGCACGAGGACCGCGACGGAGTGATAAGCACTGACCAAATAGGACGACACCGCGCGGTCGTTGATGTGCATGAACCGCACGTTCAATCCCGGCCGGTATTCGTCGGCGAGGGATTTCGGCCGCAATCCGATGACGCCCGCGTCGTCCTCCCCGGTGCGCATCGCGAGCACCGAGGTGGTGCCCGCCTCGCTGACCGGGATTTTGTCGCACGGCAGGATCGGCACGCCGCGCCACGCGGTGACGCGTTTCCCGTCCACCACGACCGGCTCCGGATAAACCCCGGCCCTCGTGCATTCCCGCCCGATCGCGGCGATCGCCTTCGGATGCGCGAGGAACAGCCGCGTTTTGCGCCGGCGGCAGAGCAGTTCGTCCAGATCGCCCGGCGTCGGCGGACCGGTGCGGGTGGTGATCCGGGATTTGAGGTCGGCATTGTGCAGCAGCCCGAAATCGGGGTTGTTGATCAGCTCGTGTTCCTGCCTTTCCCGCAATGCCTCCACAGTCAGCCGCAATTGCTGCTCGAACTGGTCCATCGGGTCGTTGTAGAGATCGGTGACGCGGTTGTGCACCCGCAGGACCGTCTGCGCCACCGCGAGGTCGTACTCCCGCGGCGAGGGTTCGTAGTCGACGTAGGTGCCGGCGAGGACCGGTTCGCCGTCGTGGCCGGCGGACAGGTCGATGCTCGCTTCCCCCTTGCGGTTCTGCGGTTTCCGCGGCCGGGACACGGCCTGCGCCACGTGCGCGCGCAGGGAGTCGAGCCTGCCGTTGAGCCGGGCGTACGAGCCGGCAGGCAGCACCAGCGCGACCACCCTCGTCGCGGCGCGCGCGGTGAAACCCCAGGCGGCGTCGTCCCTGGCGAGGAGTTCGCCGCCGAAATGGTCGCCGTCGGTGGCGGTGCCCAGAAGAACCTCCGCGCCGAAGTCCCCTGAACCGTGCCGGGTGACCTTGCCGTGCACGACCAGCACGAGCTGGTCTAGCGCCTCCCCGGCGGAGACGAGCGTGCTGCCCGCCTCGTACTCGCGCTGTTCGAACGCGTCCGCCAGCGCGCCGAGCGCCGTCTCGTCGGCGAACCCGCGCAGCAGTTCGATCTCGGTCAGCTCGAGCGGGACGACCTGCACCTGCGCCCCGGTCTGGAAGAAACTCACCTTGCCGTCGCCGACGGTGTAGGTGAGCCGCCGGTTGACCCGGTAGCTGCCGCCGGGCACCTCGACCCACGGCAGCTGCGACAGCAGCCACCGCGGGGTGATCGAGCGCATCTGCGGCAGCGACTTGGTGGTCGTGGCGAGGGTGCGGGCCGCCTTGACGCCGAGGGAGAGCTGCTCCTGTTGTTCCGTGATCGGCACCGGGCTCAGCCCTCCCGGCCGATTTCGGCGGCTTCCAGCACGGCGAGCGCGTCCGGAACGAGGACGGCGGCGGAATAGTAGGCCGAGACCAGGTAGGACAGGATGGCCTGCTCGCTGATGCCCATGAACCGCACGTTGAGGCCCGGCTGGTATTCGTCCGGCAGGCCGGTCTGGTGCAGCCCGACGACGCCTTGGGCCTGCTCGCCGGTCCGCATCAGCAGGACCGAGCTGGTGCGGGTCTCGGTGACCGGGATCTTGTTGCACGGCAGGATCGGCACGCCGCGCCACGCGGGCACCTGGTTGCCGCCGAGGTCGACCGAGCCGGGGTAGATCCCGGCCTTGCTGCATTCCCGGCCGAACGCGGCGATCGTCTTCGGGTGCGCGAGGAAGAAGCTGGGGTCCTTCCACACCAGCGAAAGCAGCTCGTCGAAGTCGTCCGGCGTCGGCGGGCCGGTGCGGGTGGGCACCCGCTGGTCGAAGTCGGCGTTGTTCAGCAGGCCGAAGTCGGCGTTGTTGACCAGTTCGTGCTCTTGGCGCTCCCGCAGCGCCTCGACGGTGAGCCGCAACTGCTGCTCGGTCTGGTTCATCGGCTCGCTGTAGAGATCGGCGACCCGGCTGTGCACCCGCAGCACGGTCTGCGCGACGCTCAGCTCGTACTCGCGCGGCGACGTGTCGTAGTCGACGAACGTGCCCGGCAGCTGCGGTTCGCCGTCGTGGCCCGCGGACAGGGCGATCTCGGCTTCGC
Source organism: Amycolatopsis sp. NPDC003676 (assembly GCF_053587275.1). Classification (NCBI taxonomy): domain Bacteria; kingdom Bacillati; phylum Actinomycetota; class Actinomycetes; order Pseudonocardiales; family Pseudonocardiaceae; genus Amycolatopsis; species Amycolatopsis sp. NPDC003676. The sequence goes on along the minus strand of NZ_JBSFNS010000107.1, from coordinate 26,993 downwards.
CGTGTTCGTTGCGGGCCGTCTCTCCGCCCGCGATGAAGGCTTCGAGATGCGCGCGCAGCGTTTCCGAACGGTTCAGCACGCCTTCGAACTCCTGGCGCGACAACGTCAGCACGGTCGCGGAGGTGACCGCCTTGGCGGTGAACTCCCAGATCCCGTCCGAGCTGGTGAGCACGTTCTCGCCGAAATAGCCGCCGTCCAGCAGCGTGCCGAGGACGGTCTGGTCGCCGAAGGCGCCGACGCCGGCCTTCGTGATCTTGCCGTGCGCGATGAGGAACACCTGGTCGGCGCGGCTGCCGAATTCGGCGAGCACGTCGCCCGGCTGGTATTCGCGCTGCTCGAACCGCCCGGCCAGCTCGGCCAGAGCCGCTTCGTCGTCGAATCCGCGCAGCGGCGCGAGCTCCCCGAGCTCGGGCGGGATGACGCGGACCTCGGAGCCGCTGGTCACGAACGTGACCCGGCCGTCGCCGACGGTGTAGCTGAGCCGCCGGTTGACGCGGTACGTGCCCGCGGACACCTCGACCCACGGCAGCACCTTCAGCAGCCACCGCGAGCTGATGCCCTGCATCTGCGGAACGGACTTCGTGGTCGTGGCCAGTTGCCGCGCCGCCGCGCGGCCCAGGCTCAAGGGTTCCCGGTCTTCCACGTCCGCGGAGTCGACCGGATCGGTGACAGTCACAGCGAAACCACCTTGTCTGGGGAACGTTGCCCGGTATCGGGAGTTCTGAGGTCAGGAGCCGTAGCGAGGATTCGTGGCGTGCCATTCGAAGCCGCCGCCCATCCAGTCGCGGACGCCGGCGAGGAAGCGCTGCAGTTCCGGCGACGGGATCGAGAGCAGGGCCCGGTGCCCCTCCTCGAACTCGCGCACGAGCTTGTTGTGCAGCGCGACCGTGGTCTCGACCGCCTCGGAGACCGGGCAGTTCCGGTCGGCGGCGATCTGCAGCACCATGTTGCAGACCGGGTTCTCGTCGGCGGCGTCCTTCGCCACCGAATGGAGGTCGTTGACCAGGACCGTCGCGGTGCCCGCGCGCATCATCGCCTCCCGCACGCGCGGGTCGTAGTAGAACGGCGCGGGCAGTTCGTACCCGCCGACGGCGTCGATGAGGGTCATCGAGGTGTAGAAGCTGTCGTGCTGGCGGGCCGCCAGGTACTCCCAGGCCGGGGGATAGCGGCCGGTGTGGCGCCACGCGGCGTAGGCGTCCCAGCTGACGAACATCGCGAACGTCGAGTAGCAGACCCGCTGGACCAGCACGGGCGAACCGTGCCTGCCGAGATGGTCGACCGCGGAATGGAACCCGACCCGGATCGGATCGGCCCGCAGCGCCTCCTCCAGCGGCTCGGAGAACTCGCCCGCGGGCGCGACCGGGTCCATCGCGGCCATGACCAGCGCCAGCCGCGGCGGAAGCTCGGTCGGCGAGGCGCCGAGGGAACTGTCGTCGGCGTAGTAGTCGTCGGCCGCCCACCACACCGCGTTGAGCTGCGCGGCGATCAAAAGGCGGTCGGGATCGGAGGAATCGGGGTGGGCCAGCATCACCAGCCTGCCGAGCGTGGCCCGCGCGATCTGGTCCAGTCCCTCGCCCTCGAACCCGCAGTCCGCCGCCCACGCGACGAGCCGCCGGTCGACCTCCTCGGCGAGCGGCTCGTCCACCCGCTTCACGACCGGGCAGTACAGCGGCGACGCGCTGCCGTCGCCCCATTCCCGTTCCGCGTACGCCGGGTCCTGGCCGGGCGGCGGCGCGGAGCGCGGGGCGAACTGCTCCGCGATCCGGGCCGCCGAGGTGCCCAGGCCGAGCGGGCCCGCGGCGAACGCGAGGTCCGGACGGACCGCTGCGATTCCGGACATGCCGTCCCGCCCGGTCAGACGCGGTCGGCGGCGATGAGCAGGTAGTGGAAGCTGCCCTCGCGATAGGCGGTCAGGAACGGCCCCTCGATGCCGGTCGCGACGGACGACTGCTCGCGCAGCTCCCAGTACGGGATCGTCGCCTCGGTGAGGTCCACGACGTTGATCGGGACGAAACCGCTGTCGGTCAGTGCTTTGAAATAGTCGCCGCGGGCGTGGATATTGCAGATGTAATGCTGGTCGATCTGGCTCACCGCGCGCGAACGCCCGCCGGTCAGGTCGTTGTAGCAGCCGGTGATGGTGACGAATCGGCCGCCGGGCGCGAGCTGCCGCGCGTGTTCGGCGAAGAGCTCGTGCAGATCGACGTACATGGTGCTTTCGTTGTTCCAGATCCCGGCGAAATCGCCGCTTTCGAATCCGGTGTCGAGCATGTTCCGGAGGTGATAGCGCACCGCTCCGTCAATTCCGCGCAACCGGGCCTGTTCATTGGCGAATTCGACCTGCTGCTCGGAAATGGAGATGCCGTCCACCCGGCAGCCGAACCGCTGGTGCGCCTGCACGCTGGTGCCGCCGCGCCCGCAGCCGGCGTCCAGCAGCCGTGCCGTGGGGTCGATGTCTCCCAAGTGCTGCAACAGGAACTGCGACTGCGCGGTCTCCAGCCGGTGCATTTCGGCGATGATCGCCTTGTCCCGCTCTTCCCCGCGTCCGTCCAGGACGGACGGGTCGTAGTCGCCGATTCCGTAATGGTGGTGGTAAAGCCCGTCGACGTCGCCGAGGCGCAGGTTCACCGGATCCTTTTCGGCGTTCCAGTAGTCGGCGACCGACTGCTGATACGCGGTGCGGGCAACCGGACGGGCAACAGACGTCATCATGTACTCCCTTTTCGGACCGCGATTTCCGGTCGGCGCGCGATGAACTGTGCCGTCCCGCTCCCGGCTGGCGCGGGGCGGTCGGCATTTCTCCCTCTGCGGTCCGAGGCTAGCGAGGATTCTTTTGCCCGGACAAGACGATTCGCGGGAATTCACTCGCGGGCTGGCGCGAGTCGTTTCGCGTGCCTCTTCTGGCCTAGGAAGCCACTCCCGCGAGGTGTTCGCGCGCCGGTCGCCGGGGCACGAACGATGCCGCCGCGCACACGGGAGGATGACGGCGGGCAACAGCCTGTGGGCGATCCTGGCGGACGGGTGACGCCCGATGGGCCTAAGCGGTTCCGGGCGCCGGAACTCCGGGGGCCTCGCCGGTCCCGGGCGTGACGGCGCCGGGACCGGCTCGGCGCTCACGCGGTCCGGGAGGTCAGCTGGAGGAGGACGACCCCGCCGAGGATCAGCGCGAGCGCGAGGATCCGCGGGAGGCTGACGGGTTCGCGGAGCCAGAAGATCCCGACGACAGCCGTGCCGACGGCGCCGATCCCGACGAACACCGCGTACGCCGTCCCGACCGGGACCGTCTTCATGCCGACGTTCAGCACGTACAGCACGAGGACGGTGAGCGCGCCGCAGACGAGCGTCGGCACGAGTTTGGTGAAGCCGTCGGTGAGGCGAATGCTGTGCGCCCAGGCGATTTCGAGCAGCCCGGCCGCGAACACGGCGATCCAGCCCATCGTCAGTCCTCGTCGAGCGCTGCGCGGACGTCGGACGGCAGGGCGAGTTCCCGGGCGGCGACGAGGTCGGCGAGATGGTCCGGGTCGCTCGTGCCCGGGATGACGGCGACGTTGGGCGCGAGGTCCAGGAGCCAGGCGAGGGCGAGCGTCGCCGCCGAAACGCCAAGCTGCTGGGCGTGCTTGGCCAAGGGCGAAGTTTCCTTGGCCAACGCTCCGTTGCCGAGCGGACGGAACGCCAGATACGGGATGCCGGCCGCAGTAGTGGCGTCGAGAACGTCCCGGCCGCCGGAGTGTCCGACGTGGTACTCGTTCTCCACGGACGCGATCGGCGTGACCGAGCGCGCCTGGTCGAGCAGTTCGAGGGTGACGTTCGAGACGCCGACGTGTTCGAGCAGGCCCTCGTCGCGGAGTTCGGCGAGCGCGCCGACGGTGTCCGCCCACGGCACCGTGCTGTCGGGCATGAACCTGGCGTGCACCAACGGAAGCCGCTCGACGCCGAGCTGCCTGAGGTTGTCCCGGACGGCCGCTTTGACCGCTTCCGGCGTGGCGTCGGCGACGAAACCGCCGTCGGGACTGCGGCGCGCACCGACCTTGGTGGCGATGAGCAGGTCGGCCGGATAGGGCCGAAGCGCCTCGGCGAGGAGGCGGTTGGCGACCTCGGGTCCGTAGTAGCCGGATGTGTCGATCAGCCGGATCCCCGCCTCGACGGCCGCGCGGACGGCCGCCTTGGCGCGCTCCGGGTCGGCCGGTTCGCCCATTGCCTTCGGCCCCGCGAGCTGCATGGTCCCGTAGCCGATCCGGCCGACGGTGCGGCCGGCGAGCGTGAACGAGTGCATGGTTTGCCCCCATCTCTCATGTGGACACTGTGTCCACTTATGACTGTACTCGATCCGGACACGCTGTCCAGATACAGTGACGGGGTGAACAGCAAGCAAGTCAGCGAGCGCGCGGACGCCGCGGCGAACCGGCAGCGGATCCTCGCCGCGGCCGAGGACCTGTTCGCCGCGAAAGGCCCGGACATCACGATGGGCGACCTGGCGACGGCGGCGGGGGTCGGCCGCGGCACGCTCTATCGCCGCTACGACAGCGTCGCCGCGGTGGCCGTCGCGCTGCTGGACGAGCACGAGCGCCGATTGCAGGAGGCGATGCTGTCCGGACCGCCGCCGCTCGGGCCGGGCGCTGCTCCCCGGGAACGACTGGTGGCGTTTTACGACGCGATGATCGATTTGCTCGAGCGGCATTTGCCGTTGGCGCTGGGCGCGGAGACCGGGGCGCGGCGGTATCGGACCGGGGCGTACGGGTTCTGGCGGGTTTTCGTGGCGGCGCAGGTGCGGGAGGCGGGGCTGCGGGACGAGGCGCTGCCGGACGTGCTGCTGGCTCCGCTGGCGCCCGATCTGTACCAGAACCAACGGCATGAGCGGGGAATGTCGGTCGCGGCGGTGAAGAAGGCGCTGCGTCGGCTGGCTTGCGTGTTGCCGTCGGAGTGAGTTTCGCGCCGAGGGTGATTGAACGGGCCAGGCTGGGCGGGTCAATGCGGAGCGACGGCCTCGTGTCCGTCCGGAAAGGACGCGGCCGGACACCCCGGAACCGGCGGAAGCGGAGTAAATTCGCCGGATGGACGGGCGCACGCCGATGCGGATCGGCTGGATCTGCCTCGCGGCGGTCAGCGCGGGGATCCTCGGGTTCGGGATCGTGGTCGCCATCGCGCCTCCCGCCGGGGATTCGCTGCTCTACCGCACCGACGCGCTAGCCACCGCCGGGCTCGGGCTGTTCGGCGGGCTGACCGCGGTGATCCCGTTCCGCGCGGGCGAGCGATGGGCGTGGTTCGCGCTGTGGTTCTACCCGGTGTTCTGGCTCGCACACCTGATCTTCCGGCTGCCGCCGGGCACTGATCACGTGCACCAGATCCTGTTCGTCGCGTTGTCGCTGGCGGGGTTGCTGGTGCCGGTGCGGTCGTTCTTCCGGGCACCGGTCGAGGGACAGCACGCTCGCCGGTAATCCGTAATCGCGCCCGGCGGCGCGCCCGCCGTGTCATCATTCCGGCGTGTCCACCAGAAAGCCCGCTGTGGCAAGGGATTCCGCCCGGAAAACGACTCCGGCGAGCGGTCGGGTCATCGCTCTGCGTGCCGGGTTGTGCTGGCTCGTGGTGCTGGCGGTCGGCGGCGCGGCGGCAGTGGGGTTCGTCAGCGCCAGCTCGGTGGCGTCCGCGGCGGGCTTGCTCATCGGGCTCCTGCTCGCCGCGCTGGCGACGTCGGCGGTGTTCATGTTCTCCGGACGCGGCTGGTTCCTCGTCGGCGGCTTCCTGCTGACCGCGTTCTATCTGGTCTGCGTCGGCGTGACGGCGGTCGGCTACCTGGCCGCGAACGGCGACCGGTACAGCGCGCTCGCGGTGTCGTCGGAATGCCACCACGTCAAGGGCGGCACCGCCTGCAGCGCGAGGGTCAACCGCCCGGACGGCACGCTGCTGTCCGAAGACCTCTCGGTGAAGTCGCGGATGAAACCCGGCGAGACGGTCGACGTGGTCGAGGACCGGGCGGGCATCGTCGCGACCCATCGCACGGACGAACTGGACCCGGAGGCGCTGCCGGTCGACCTGACGCTGCTGGGTGCGTCGGCGGCGTTGCTGGCCGGATTGTTCGGGTGGAGCGCGTGGCTGGGATTCCGGAAGCCGCTGCCCGTCGCGCGCGGTCGCGGAGCCCGCAAGTAACTCGGCTGCTGAACAAACTCGGCCTGACCGCCCGCGCCGGGACCGCCCGCGGGCGGATCAGCCCACGCGGTCGAATCCGTGCTCCGGCCACCGGCTCTCGGAAAGTTTTCCGATTATTCCCCCGTTTCCGGGCCGGGACAGCGGTGTCCCGGGGCATGGAACAAGCCGCCGGTCCCGGACCCGCGCCGATGTACTGTCAGCCCGGAAAATCGCGGAAAGCGCGCACCGAAGGGCCGTTTTCGTGGATGCGACGGATCAGGGTGACTCATGAACTGCTGCGCGACGAAATACGCCATTCTGGACTTGGACGGAACTCTTCTTCCCGGGCACACTTCGAGGCATTATCTGCGGGTCCTGATCGACGACGGCACCTGCGACCGGCAAGCGGGGCTGTCCTGCCTGGAAGCGATCGACCAGATGGCCGCCGAGGAGAAAGCGCCGCCCGGGCTGATGGACGAGATCTACCGGCTGTACGCGCTCGCGATGAAAGGCGCGTCGGTCGCGCAGGCCCGGTTCGCGGCGGAGAAAACCTGGCGGGCGAGCCGGGGGAAACTGTTTGCCTTTGTTCCGGAACTGCTTTCGCTGCTGCGGGCGAGCGGATACCGGATCCATCTGCTGTCGGGGAACCACGATTTCCCGGTGCAGGAGGCGGCGATCGACCTCCGGCTGTCCGGCGGGCCCGGCGCCGTCGTGGAAGTGGCCGACGGCCGGTTCACCGGGCGGCTCCTGTCCGCGCCCGGCGCGGCCGGGGGCAAGCTCGCGTTCGTGCGCTGCCTCGCCGAAGCGGCCGGGTGCGCCGCGGAAAACTTCCTCGCGATCGGGAATTCCGCCTCGGACGCGGAGATGTTCCCGTCCGTGGGCAAGGCCGTGGCCTTCGAGCCGGACGCGGAGCTTCGGCGGCTTTCGGCCGGAAAACCCTGGCACGTGGTCGACCGGCGCACGATCCTGCGGGTCTGCGAGCGAGTGGTCGCGGGCGAAGAGGCTGCGTGATCGGGTCGGCAGGACGGCGTGCCCGCTGCACATTCGTGAGCGGATTCGTGTTCGGCGAGCGGATCTGGTTGCGGGACAACGTGATCTCGCTGGATGACGTAGCGCGGGCGCGAATCCCCGAGTCGCTTCCGCCGGCCGCCGTCCCGGTGCCGCTCGGTTCGTCGCCGGAAAGTCAAGGCCCTGTCCCGAGTGCTGGAACATTGCTCTGCGTCCCCGTTTGGTCGCTCGCCGTCTATTGAGTGCTGGTATCGTCTTCCGGCGGAGGGGCGGCGGCCGCCGGAAACGGATTCCGCCGGTTCTCCCGCGGCCGGCACGAACGGCACCAACCCCCGCCGTCGTGGCCGGCCCGGTCGCCAGCGGCTTCGGAGCCGGATTCGCCCGCCGATCGCGGGGCGCCGGGACGGAAGCGGCGGCGACGCTGCCCGAAACCCCGGCATGCCCGGCGGAAACGCGAAAGCGCCCGGAATATTCTCGGGCCCGGTCGATTGTTCGCCGGATTTCCGCCAGGTTCTTCCCCGGACGAAAAGCGAGGGGACGCGCGATTGTCACGGTCCGCGAACACGGCGGCGGGCGGATGCGTTATGGCGACGCAGCGTGACCGTTCGGGCCCGGTTCGGGGGACGCGCTGGTCGTCCGGCGAGGCGAGCAGGCCAACCCGTTGCGCCACTGGGGCGATCTGTTTCAGTGAACGGGTGCGTCCGGTTGTGCCGGACGTGCTCCTGGGCAAGCATGAAGGCTCAGGGCGTCCGGTGCGAGAACAGGATCGCGACGGGAAAGACGCCGGTGGCGGACGAATCGGGCGGCGCCGAGGCGCGGCGCCGCCCGCGAGCGGCGGAGGGCGTCGGGACCGCGGAGGGCAGCGGTCGCGCGGCGGAGCCGGGACGGCGGCCGCGCGCGGGAGCGGGGCTCCCGGCGGGCCCGGTGATCGCCGGACGGCGCGTGCGCACGAGGACTGGTGGAATCGGTGGAGGTTTCGGTCGTGACTATGAGCGACGACAACGGGCGTTGGGCCGGTACGAGCGTGGTGCCGAGCAGGCCGATTCCGCGCGCGCTTTCGATACTGAGCGCTATTCGCGATTCGGGCGGGATCGAAACGCTGAGCGAGATATCGCGGTCGACCCGGCTGCCGAAAAGCACGGTGCACCGGCTGCTGGCCGAGATGCAGGGATACGGAATGGTCGTGCGGGCCGGATACCATTACCGGCACGGGGAAGCGGTGTGCCGGCTCGCGAGACCCGGTTCCACGCAGGAACTGCAGCGTCTTCGCCGAGGCATTCTCCCGTCCCTGATCGACATTCACTGGCGGACCGGATACGTCGTCGGCCTCGGCGTGGCCAGCGGCAATGTCGTCGATTTCGTGCACCTGATCTACAGCAGCGGCTACTGTTCGCTGGCCGAGCGCATCGAAAACGATTCGCAGCTGGCGGGAAGCGCGGCCGGACGGGTGCTGATGGCGTTCGACCCGGGTCTCGCCGCGCGGTTCGCCGTGTTCGCGGGCTACCGCGGCGAGGACGAGAACGGCGGCGGTCTCCCGGCGTGGCTGAGCACGGAACTGCGCGAGATCCGGCGGCGCGAGGTGTCGTTCAACCCGCGCGTCCCCGGCGCGCTGATCGCGGCCGCGGTCCCGGTCTTCAACGTGACCGGGACGGCGGTGGCCGCGCTGAGCGTGGCGGCCCCGCGCCGGGTGTTCAATTCCCGGGAAGCGCATTCCTCGCTGCAGGCGACCCGGATGACGGCGCAGCGCATCCTCCGCGAAACCGTGGCGGCCGATTGGCGGAGCGCGAAATCCGGCCGTCCGGTGGAATAGCCTCGGGGGCTGAGGACGTCCGGAAGGCGGAATGCCGTGGGGGAGACGGCGCAACTTTCCGGGCGTGCGTTGAGCGGTCGGTGACGGTGGGGCGTTGCCGCTGTGCCGCGCGGTTTTTCGGCGAGCTGCTTCTGGCGGGTTCGGGCTGTGTCGTCGCGCAAGGCGTTGGGATGTCTGCTGGAGGACGGGGCGAGACGGCGTAGTTTCGCGGGGCTGCGCCGAGTGGTCGCTCGCCACACGGGGCGGTCATGCGGCACCGCATGAGTTTTCGGTTCCAGGTCGGCTGATCGGCGCAATCCGTGCCCTCGCCCGAGCCGTCGGCCTGTCCGCTGGACGGCGGGGCAACCGGCGAGATCCCGGTGCACCGGAAGGGTTTCCGGCCGCCCTTCCCCTGATCGGCGCAGGACGTGCCAGCGGGCGGAGCCGGAACCTGCTCGCCGAACCCGTGCGAAGGGCCGCAGCGCCTTTCGCTCTGGGACCAAAGACTCCCGCGTCGCGGACGTCCTCCCGCAGTGGGGCCGGGGCGCGGCGGCCTAGCGTCGGCCGCTGGATTGTCGGTGACCCGCCGGAGGAGGCATGTGATGGACGAGGAGCGGAAGGCCCCCGCATCGGGGGCTGCCCGCAGCCGGCCCGCCGAGCGCGGCAAGCACGGCGCCGCGCTCTGCCGGCGAGCGAGAGAACGATGTGCGGGCAAGGAGAACCGGGAGCGATGGCGGTGAGCCGGCCGGTGGTCGTCGGCGTGGACGGGTCCACGGCCGCGCTCGCGGCGGTCCGCTGGGCGGCGGTCGAGGCCGGGCGGCGCGGGACCGGGCTCGTGGTGTTCCACGCCGAGTTGTGCGACGACCCGGACCTCCTGCCGCATGGGAAACCGCCCGGCGACGCCGAACTCCTGATGGAGCCCGCGCGCCGGTTGCTGCGCCAGGCGGCGGAAACCGCCCGCCAGGCCGCGCCCGCGGTCCCGGTGCGGATGTGCGTCCGGCTCGGGACCGCGGCCGAACTGCTCGCCGCGCTGTCGGACGAGGCCGGGCTGCTCGTGCTGGGCGCGCACGGGCTCGGCGGGGCGCGCGGCGGCGCGATCGGGTCGGTGGCGCTGCGGGCGGCCGCGTCCGCGCGCTGTCCGGTCGTGGTGATCCGGGGCAGCGCGGTGGTGAACGGCCCGGTGGTGGTCGGCCTCGACGATTCCGACGGCGGCGAACGCGCACTCGCTTTCGCCTTCGACGCCGCCGTTTCGCGCGGCGCCGGGCTCGAGGCGGTGCACGCGTGGCACGACGGCCGCCCCGGCCGGGAAGCCGGATTGCGGGAGCAGGTGGCCGCGTGGTCTCGCAAGCATCCGGTCGTGCCGGTGCGCGTGCATGTGGTGCGGGTCCGTTCGGCGGCGCGGGCGCTGTCCGGGATTTCCGCCGGTGCGCAGCTGATCGTCGCGGGGGCCAGGGCGCGCGGCCCGGTGGCGGGCGGGCTGCTCGGTTCGACGGGGTATTGGCTGCTGGCGCACGCGGCGTGCCCGGTCGCGGTGGCCCGCTGAGCCGAGTCCGCTGTGGACAGACGCCCGGGGGCCGGGGGCACGGGCCCGCCCGGTCTGTGACTTTCGGCCTCCGGCTTCGGGCAGTCCGGCAGCGTCGCGGCGGCGGGCGGACGCGGTTTCCTGAAGGGGCGACACCGTTCCCGAGAGAGGAGTGCGCAATGACGTCACTGTTGCCCGGTTCCCGGATGGCGCTGCCGAACATCGCCGCCTGGCTCGACCGGCCGTGGCCGTTCGCCGACCACAACCCGGTGCGCATCGAGGAGTCCACCGACGGCGGGACCTACACCGTCCGTGCCGAACTGCCGGGGTTCGACCCGGAGAAGCACATTTCCGTGACGACGCACGACGGCATGCTGACCGTCGAGGCGGACCGCGAGGAGCGCAAGCACCTCGACGGCCGCAGCGAATTCTCCTACGGCAGGTTCAGCCGCACGGTCCACCTGCCCGCGGGGGCGGTGACGGCCGAGGTGACCGCGCGCTACACCGACGGCATCCTCGAGATCTCCATGCCGCTGGCCGGGCAGCCGCACGAGAACCGGATCAAGATCGAGGTCGAGTAGGGCGACCGCTTGGTCCACTGTGGACGGTCAGGGTGCCGGCCGGACGTGAGGAGCGAACCATGACCGCCGCGAACGAACGCGAGATCGTCGTCGGCGCGGACGGCTCGGCGGGCAGTGCCGCCGCGGTGCGGTGGGCGCTGTCCGAGGCGGCGGCGAGCGGCCGGACGGTCGCGGTGCTGCGCGCCTGGACCTTCGACCCGCTCGCCGACCTGGAGTCGGCGGTCGCGCGTTCGTACGAGGAGATCGCGTCCCGGTACCGGCACGAACTGGACGCGGCAGTCGCCAGGGCCCGCCCCGGCGCGGACCTGGCCGGGGTGCGGACCGGCGCGATCGACGGGGCGCCCGGCCCGGCGCTGGTCCGCGCTTCCGCGGGCGCGGCGATGCTGGTGCTGGGCAGCCACGGGCACAGCCGGGTGGTGCACCTGCTGGTCGGCTCGGTTTCCGAGTACTGCCTGCGGCAGGCGCACTGCCCGGTGGTCATCGTCCCGGCCCGCACGGCCGGAGAACGCGGGCCGCTGCCGGCCGCTCGCCCCGATCCCTTGCTGTGAGGAGCCCGAGATGAAGAGAACCCGCCAGATCCGCGCGGTGATGACGGCCGACGTCGCCGTGGTCGAGCCGCACCTGCCGGTCGAAGCCGCCGTCGCCGTGCTGGAGCGGCGGGGCGTGCGCGGCGCGCCGGTGGTCGGCGAAGACGGCCGGGTTCTCGGCGTCGTCACGCGCGGCGATTTGGCGAGGAGGCGTCCCGGCCGCTGCTTCGGACGCCTCGGCTGGCGCAAGGCCGGTGCGGTGGCCGAGGCGATGTCGACGCCGCCGGTGACCGTCGGAGTGGACGACGACGTCGTGTGCGCGGTCCGGCGGATGAACGCCAACCGGGTGCGCCGCCTGCCCGTGCTCGGCGCCGGCCACCGGCTGGCCGGGATCGTCTCGCACGGCGACCTCGGACGGGTTTTCCTGCGGCCGGACGACGAGATCCGAGACGAGGTGCGCGACGAGGTCCTGGACCGCGAGCTGTGCGTCGATCCGGCGTCATTGGACATCGCGGTGCGCGACGGCGTCGTGTGGCTCACCGGCACGGTCGAGCGCCGCAGCATCGTCCCGGTGATCCCGGTGATGCTGGCGCTCGTCGGCCGCGTGGACGGCGTGGTGGCGGTGAAGGAGCATTTGCGAGTGGGAGTGGACGCCCGGATCGTCCTGGCCGACGAACCGGCCGCGGGAGGTGTGCCCGGGTGACCCCCCGTTCCCCGTCGCCCGACGGGAAGAGCGGCCACTGTCCTCTGCGGACGGTGGCCGTTTCCCGTTCCTGGCAGCGATCCGCGGCTGAGTCAGTCCGTCGAGGCGCGGCGAACTGTCCACAGTGGAATAAGCCCGGTCCCGCCGTCGTCGCGTGGCCGCCGGAAGCGATCCGCCCTGGAACGGTCCCCGGCGCGGAGACCCCCCCCGGACCGCTCCGCCGGAGATGCGCTTTCGTCCCTGCGGGAAGGGACTTCGGCCCCTGACGGGCTCCTCCCGGATGGGCCACCGTGGACCGGATTGCCGGAACAGGCGGCGGGAAGGGGAGGCGGCGGTGTCCCGGAAGAAGCCCGGCCGCGCGGTGCTGGTCGGGGTCGACGAGTCGGAGGCCTCGCTCGCGGCGGTCCGCTGGGCGGCTGCCGAAGCGCTGCGCCGCGACTGCCAGCTGCAGCTGTTCCAAGCGGGAACCGCGGCCGCGGAGCAAGAAGCGCGCGAGCGGTTCGCCCGCGCGCACCGATGGCTGAGCCGTGCCGCGCAAGTCGCGCAGGAGACGGCTCCAGAAGTGGCGACCCAGCCGGTCCTGCGGGCCGGGTTGGCGGTGGACCTGCTTGTCGAGAGGTCGCGTTCGGTGTCGCTGGTGGTGCTCGGTTCGCACGGGCTCGGCGGGTCGCGCGGGGCGGCGATCGGCTCGGTCGCGTTGCGGGCGGCGGCGAGCACGCATTGCCCGGCGGTCGTCGTGCGCGGGCGCGCGGCACCGGGCGGGGCGGTCGTGGTCGGAGTGGACACCGACGAACGCGTCGGGGAGTTCGCCTTCGAGGCCGCCGCGAACCGGCAGGCGCCGCTCGTCGCGGTGCACGCCTGGCGTTCCGGCGGGCCCGGCCGGGCCGCGGCGGAGGACCGCGCGCTGCGGGAGTGCACCGCCGCGTGGACGGACAAGTACCCGGAGGTCGCGGTGCGGATCCGGGCGGTGCGGGAGCGTTCGCCGGGGCGGGCGCTGCTGGCGGTCGAGGGCGCGCAATTGCTCGTGATCGGCAGCCGTGGCCGGGGTCCCGTGACCGGCGGGTTGCTCGGGTCGACCGGGAACCGGCTGCTCGCGCACGCGGCGTGCCCGGTCGCGGTCGTCCGCGGGGCGTTGCGGTGAGGAGAGGGGAGAGTCTTGCGTGCACGGGACATCATGAGCACGCCGGTGGTCAGTGTCGGTCCGGGTTTCCTGGTCGAGGACGCTGTTGTGCTGCTGGCCGAGCACGCTGTAGCGGCGTTGCCGGTGGTCGATCACGACAATCGGGTGCTGGGGCTTTTCACCGAGACAGACGCGTTGGCTGGTGTCCGGATGGCTGATCCGGGGCTGCGGGTGCGCGCCGTGCTGACCGCGCCGGTCGAGCCGGTGGACCTCGACGCCGACGTCGCGGCGATCGCCGTTCGCATGCTGGCCGACCGGATCCGCAGCGTCCCGGTGACCGACCGCGGCGAACTGGCCGGGATCGTGAGCCGCCGCGATCTGCTCGTTCCGCTGGTCCGCCGGGACGACGCGATCGCGTCCCGGCTGCGCGCGCTGTTGAGCGACTACGCCGGGCACCGGAATCACTGGGAGGTCTCGGTGGCCGGCGGGGCCGTCACGATCCGCGGCGGGTTCTCCGGCGAAGCCGAGCGGCGGCTCGTCAAAGCTCTCGCCCTGACCGCGGAAGGCGTTGTCGCGGTGGAGCTTTTCCCGTCGCGGTGATCCGCCCGGACCGAGGAGGAAGCGATGCGCGCACAGCCCGGCGACTGGCTGGTGGTGAAGAGCGTCCGGGCGGAGTTCCCGGACCGGCACGGCCGCATCGTCGCGGTCGGGACCCCGGACGGCGGCCCGCCGTTCACCGTCGCCTGGTTCCTCGGCGGCTACGTTTCGACGATCTACCCCGGCCCGGACGCGGTCGTGCTCACCGAGGCCGAGCGGAACGGCCCTGCGCCGAACGGCGGAAGGGCCGCGCGTCCCCGCCGCGCCGGGAACCGTCCGCGGCGCGGCACTGAGGACGTTGGTCCCTCGCCCCGGTGACTCCGGACCGGCGTGCCCGGTCCGTTCCGTCGCCTACTTTCGAGCCAGTACCAGGGAAAGGACGGGTCTGATGCGCGCACGCGATCTGATGTCCTCGCCTGCGGAGATGGTGCGTCCGTGGACCTCCGCCGACGAGGCCGCCGGGATTCTGGCCGACCGCGGCTTCCCCGCGTTGCCGGTCGTGGACGACGACGGACGGCTCGTCGGCATCGTCACCGAGGCCGACCTCGGCCGCGGCGCGGGCCGGCGCCGTCCGTACCGCTCCGGCGCGATCGAGACGACCGTCGGCGCGGTGATGACCTCGCCCGCCGCCGGGATGCCGCCGGGGGCCGACCTCGCCGACGTCTGCCGGGAGCTGGTGGACGCGAAGAGCCAGGCGATGCCGATCGTCGAGTCTTCCCACGTCGTCGGGATCGTGACGCGCGGCGACGTGGTCCGCGTGCTCGCCCGCGCCGACACCGCGATCGCGGCGGACGTGCGCCACCGGCTCGAGGTCTACGGCGGGACCGGCCGCTGGAAAGTCGAGGTGCACGAAGGGATCGTGCGCATCACCGATCGTTACGACGACGAAACCGACCGCGACGTCGCGACGCTGCTGGCGCTGGCGGTGCCCGGCGTGGTGGGCGCGGGCCCGGCGAGCGACGGGACGGGCAGATGACCGGCCGGAGCCGCACGGTGCTCGTCGGGATCGGCGGATGGGACGGCGCGGCCGAAGCGGTCCGGTGGGCCGCCCGGCTCGCCGCGGGCCGCGACCTCGAACTGGAGCTCGTGCACTGCCTGCAGACCGCGGTGCCCGCCGGATTCGCCGGGCCCGGCCCGCTTTTCGAGGACGCGCCCGCCGACTGCGGGCTCCTCGCGCCCGAGGCGGAGGAGCTGGCGGCGGACGCGGTCCGCAACGAGGTCTACACCGATTCCGCGCCCGCGCTGCTGATCGACCGGTCCCGGGACGCCCGGATGGTCGTGCTCGGCCGCACCGGGACCGACGGGTTCACCGGCATGCTGGCCGGCGCGGCGACCGCGGCGGTCGTGAGCAACGCGGGCTGCCCGGTGGCGGTGGTCCGCGGCCGCCGCGGCGACGGCCCGGTTCCGCCCGACGGGCCGGTCGCGGTCGGCGTCGACACGAGCCCGAACAGCGAGGCGGCGATCGCGGCGGCGTTCGAGGAAGCCAGTTTCCGGCGGGTTCCGCTGGTCGCGGTGCACGCCTGGGCCGACGTGGTGTGCGACGCGATCGAGCGCACCGCGCGTCCGTTGCCGGAGCGGGAAACCCGCCGCCAGCCGGTCGAGGAACGGCTGCTCGCGCACCGGCTCGACGGCTGGCAGGAGAAGTACCCCGACGTCGAGGTGCGCCGGAAGCTGGTCCGCGACCGGCCGCGGCAGGTGCTGCTCGACGAGTCGGAGCGGGCCCAGCTGATGGTCGTCGGCAGCCGCGGCCGGGGCGGGTTCGCCGGGATGCAGCTCGGGTCGACCGCACAGGCGCTGATCCACCACGCCTCGTGCCCGGTCCTCGTGGTGCGGCCGGAGGCGCGCCGTTGACCGGCCCCGCGCGAACTTCTGGCAAAACGACAACAACCGGGCGAGACGGGGAATGGCCGGACGGCGCAACGGCAATTCCGCCGGGACTGGCCCGAAGATCGGGATTTCCGCCGGAAGAACCATTCCGCCGCCGTCCGCGGCCCGGATCCGGGGCAGGCCGACCACTCCGTTCGGCCTTGCGGCGCACCGCCGGACGCGCCCGCTTCCGCCGCTCGGCCAAGGAATCGCGGCCGCCGGACCGGGCGCGGCTCCGACAGTTCCCGGCACGATTTCCCGGCGGGGAGAGAACCCGGCACGATCGTTTTCCCGTGCAGCGCCGAAAATCGCCGCCGGCCCCCTTTTCGCGCGCTTGACGGCCGCTCGCACGAGCCGCAAGACTGAATTCCCAGTGGCGCCGCGCGGACGGGACGGCGGCGCCGGACGGGCAGGAGCCGGGGTGAACCAGCGGGACACACCCGAAGAAGCGAGGCTGACGTTCCCCGATCAGCCGAGGACGGAACTGGACCAGCTCCTCGGCGAGCTGGTGGAGCGCGCCCAGGAGGTCATCAGCACGCAGGGCAGGCTGCGCGGGCTGCTGCGCGCGACCCAGTCCATCACCGGCAGCCTCGCGCTGCCGGCGTTGCTGCGCCGGCTCGTGGAGTCCGCGTCCGAACTGGTCGGGGCACGGTACGCGGCGCTGGGCGTGATCGGGCCGGACGGGCGGCTCACCGAGTTCGTGCACACCGGGATGGACGCCGAGGCGGTCAAGCGGATCGGCCGGCTGCCCGAGGGCAAGGGCCTGCTCGGCGCGGTCGTCGAGGACCCGCGCCCGGTGCGGCTGGACCGGCTGCAGGACGATCCCAGGTCGACCGGGTTCCCCGAGGGGCATCCGCCGATGACGAGCTTCCTCGGCGTCCCGGTCCGGGTGCGCGGCGAGGTGTTCGGCGACCTCTATCTCGCCGACGCCGAACAGGGCCGGTTCAACGAGGAGGACGAACAGCTCGCGCTCGCGCTCGCCGCGGCGGCGGGCAGCGCGATCGAGAACGCGCGGCTGTACGAGACCGCGCGGAACCAGCAGGAGTGGCTGCGCGCTTCCGCGGCGGTCACCCGGGAATTGCTGTCGGCGGATCTCGGCGATCCGCTGGGCCGCGTCGTGGAGTACGCGCGGGAGCTCGCGTCCGCGGACCTGGTTTCGGTGACCCGCCCGGCGGAACGGGAGGGCTACCTCTTCGTCGAACGCGCGGTCGGCGCGGGCGCGGAGCAGCTGGCGGGCCGGGAACTGCTCACCGAGTCCACTGTGGCCGGCACGGTGTTCGCCCGCGGCGAGCCGAGGATCGGTTCGTGGCCGGACGAGCTGTCCCGGCTGTCGGTACCGTCCGTGCTGAGCCTGAACCTCGATTCGGTGATGCTGGTGCCGCTCGCCGGGAACGGGACGGTGGCCGGGGTGCTCACCGTCTCCCGGCTGGCCGGGCGCCCGGCGTTCACCGCCGACGACCTGGAGATCGCGGCCTGGTTCGCCGACCAGGCGGCGGTGGCGCTCGAACTCGCGCAGGCGCGGGCCGAACGCGAGGACGCGGCGCTGCACGACGAACGCGACCGGATCGCGGCGCGGCTGCACAGCGAGATCCTGAACCGGCTCTACGCCGCCGGATTGTCGCTGCAGACCACGGCCGGGCTCGCCAAGTCGGCGGTGGTCGCGGCCCGGCTGCGCGAGACGATCGCCGACCTCGACGACGTGATCAACCACGTGCAGCAGACCGTTTTCCGGCTGGACGACGTCGTGGCGCCCGGCCCGGAGCCGATCCGCGACCAGGTGCTGCGGGTGCTGGCGCAGGCACGCGAGGAGCTGGGGCTGGCGGTGTCGACGCGGCTGACCGGGAAACTCGACCCGGTGCCCTCGGACGTCGTGGTGCCGTTGCTCGCCGACGCGCTGCCGCTGGTCGCCCGGCACGCCTCGGCCGACTCGGTGGAGGTCGAGATCCGGGCGGAAGAGACGCAGACGACGGTGACCGTCCGGTACGAGGGCTCGGGCGACCTCGCCGTGTCCGCCGCGCCCGGGCTGGCCGCGCTGGCGGAGCAGGCGAGCCGCCGCGGCGGGACGCTGACGGTGGCGGGCGGTTCCCGGCTGAGCTGGTCCGTGCCGGTGAAAACCCAGCCGCCGCCGGGGGAATGAGGCCTTCCGGCGCGCGGGCCGCCGTACTCTCGACATTCTCGGCGCACGAACCAGCCCTAGGTGGGAGAAGGACCGATGCTGCGGGTATTCCTGGTGGACGATCACGAGGTGGTCCGGCGCGGGGTCGCCGACCTGCTGGAAGAGGACCCGGAGATCGCCGTGGTCGGCCAGGCGGGCGACGTTTCGCAGGCGCTGGCGCGGATCCCGGCGCTGCGCCCGGACGTCGCGGTGCTCGACGTGCGGCTGCCCGACGGCAACGGCATCGAGCTGGCCCGCGAACTGCGGTCGTGGTCGCCGGACCTGAAATGCCTGATGCTCACCTCCTACACCGACGAACAGGCGATGCTCGACGCGGTGCTGGCCGGAGCCGCCGGGTACGTGATCAAGGACATCAAGGGCCTGGACCTGATCTCGGCGGTCCGCGACGTCGGCGCGGGGAAGTCGCTGCTGGACGCGCACGCGGCGGCCGCGTTGATGGCGAAACTGCGCGACAGTGCGGAGAAACAGCGGGGGCCGTTGTCGCAGCTGTCCGAACAGGAACGCACGCTGCTGGCGCTGATCGGCGAGGGACTGACGAACCGGCAGATCTCCGAACGGATGTTCCTGGCGGAGAAGACGGTGAAAAATTACGTGTCGCGGTTGCTGACGAAGCTCGGCATGGAGCGGCGTACGCAGGCGGCGGTGCTCGCCACGGAGTTGCGGGGGCGTCCGCGTCGGCCGGGTTAGACGCTGAGCGGCGAGGGCGTCACAAGAACGTCCTCCAGTGCCCGTCGAGGAGTCCGCGGCACCGGAGCGCCGTAACCGAGGCGCAGCACGATCTGCGGCCAAAGCCCGCCGCCGAGCAAATCGCGGAGGCGGGCCCGGATCGCGGGCACTTCGACCGGCTGGGAGATGAACGAGGCGTCGATTCCGCGGGCGGTGGCGGTCAGCAGGACGCGTTGCATCGCTTGCCCGGCGCGGAGCCGGTCGATCGCCAGGTCCGCGAACGTCCCGACCACCACGACCAGCGGAGCCGCGCCCGGGGCGCGCGAGCCGCCGCCGTAATCGCGCAGGACCCAGGTGTCGTCGGCGGTCACGGCCCCGCCCGCGGCGAACGGGACGCCGTCGCGCCGGTCGCGGCCGCGGCCGGTCCAGCGTTGCCATTCGGACCGGAAGGCCGGGTCCTCCGTCTGGAGCCGGTGGCTTTCGCGGATCAGCTCCTTGAGCCCGGCGAGCTGGTCCTCGTCGAGCCGCGGCAGCCAGGCGTGTTCGACCTCGGCCGCGTGCCGCAGCGCGCCCAGCGCCCCGCCGGGAACCGGCTTGGCGGTGAACGGCGTGCGGTTGGTGTGCCGCAGCGGGATGGCCTCGGCCAGCGAAGCGAGCTTGCGGTCGGTCGCGGCGGCGGCGCGCGGGCGCACGAGGGCGAGCAGGTCGGGATTGCCGCGGCGGGGAAAGTAGCTGATGGCCGGATGAACCCCGGTCGCGTGGATCGCGGCGCGCAGGTTGAACAGGGCGGCTCCGCAGGAAAGCAGCAGTTCGCGCCGGTCCGGGTCGGCGACGGGCAGCGTGCGGTCGGCGTCGGCGTGCACCTCGATGCCCGTCGGGCCGACGCTGAACAGCCAGGGCTGGGTGTTGTGCGTGGACGGCGCCAGCGTCGCGGAGCGCAGCACCGACACCACCTGTTCGGCGCTGAGCAGGCCGGACGGCGCCACCTGAAGGGTCATCCTTCTCCCCGGGACCGCGAAACGCGGGACACTGTGTCGTGCGTGGTTCTTCGCTTCAGCATGCGTCCGCCGGGCGGGGGCGCACAGGGGCGAAAGTCATCTCCTCTGAGAACGCCGAGCGCCGAAAGCAGGTCTGATGCCGGAAACCGGAGAGGGCCCCCGGAAGCTGTCCGGAACCCTGTCGCAGCTGCGGCTGCGGGAGACGCTGCGCGATCTTCAGGAGCGCATCGAGCTTTTGATCGGCACCCGGGACAAAATGGACGGCCTGCTCGAGGCGGTGCTGGCGGTCGCGTCGGGACTCGAACTGGACGCGACGCTGCGGCGGATCGTGCGGGCCGCGGTGGAACTCGGCGAGGCGCACTACGGCGCGCTGGGCGTGCTCGGCGACGACGGCGCGCTGGCCGAGTTCGTGTACCTGGGCATCGACGCGCAGACGCGGGAGCGGATCGGGCATCTGCCCGAAGGCCACGGGCTGCTCGGGCTCGTGATCGACGACGCGAAGCCGTTGCGGCTGACCGAGATCTCGGCGCATCCCGCGTCGGTCGGCTTCCCGGCGAACCATCCGCCGATGCACTCGTTCCTCGGCGTGCCGGTGCGCGTGCGGGACGAGGTGTTCGGCAATCTCTACCTCACGGAGAAGAAAGACGGGGCGGAATTCACCGACGACGACGAGGTGATCGTGCAGGCGCTGGCCGCGGCCGCCGGGATCGCGATCGAGAACGCGCACCTGTACGAGCAGACCCGGTTGCGGCAGCGCTGGCTCGGCGCGACCAGCGAGGTGACCACGGAGCTCCTCGGCGGCACGGACCCGGTCGACGCGCTGGAGCTGATCGCGGGCCGGGCGCTGGAGCTGACCGGCTCGGACATCACGATGCTCGCGCTGCCCGGCACGGGCAGGCTCGACGTCGACGAGGACCGGGACGCCGAACCCGCCGAGCTGACCGTCACCGTGTGCGCGGGCGGCGGCGCCGACCTGACCGGGACCCGGATGCCCGTCGCCGGGTCGGTGCCGGGGGCGGTGTTCCAGGACCGGACCCCGCGCCGGATGGCCGAGCTGAAGCTGTTCGCCGACCGCGGCCGGGGCCCGGCGCTGGTGGTGCCGTTGCGGGCGGGGGACCACACCTCCGGGGTGCTGATCGCCTTGCGGGATCCGGGGTCGGCCCTGTTCGAGACCGCGCAGCTGCCGGTGCTGGCGTCGTTCGCGGACCAGGCGGCGCTGGCGTTGCAGCTGGCGGCGCAGCAGCGGGCGGCGCGGGAGCGGGACGTGCTGTCGGATCGGGATCGGATCGCGCGGGATTTGCATGATCATGTGATTCAGCGGCTGTTCGCGGTGGGGCTGGCGATGCAGAGCACGCAGCGGCGGACGAAAACGCCGGAGCTGCAGCGGCGGTTGCAGGAGAGCATCGATCAGATGCACGAGATCGTGCGGGAGATCCGGACCGCGATTTTCGACCTGCACGGCGGCGCGGCGGGGGAGGTCCGGCTGCGGAACCGGCTGCACGACGCGATCGCGGAGCTCACCGACGACGCGCCGCTGCATCCGGCGGTCAGCATGGCGGGTCCGCTCGACGCGGTCCCCGCGCAGCTGGCCGAGCATGTGGAAGCGGTCGTGCGGGAGGCGGTGAGCAACGCCGTCCGGCACGCGGACGCGTCGGCGCTGTCGGTTTCCGTCGCGGTCCGGGACGAGGTCGTGCGGATTTCGGTGACCGACGACGGGAAAGGGCTGCCGGAGGACGTTTCGCCGAGCGGGCTGGGGAATCTGCGCGAGCGCGCGGAGTCGGCCGGCGGGACCTTCGCGCTCGGGACGCGTCCGGGCGGGGGTGTGCGGCTGGACTGGTCGGCGCCGCTGAACTGAGGCGGAGCGGCGGAAATCCGGGGTTTCGCGGCGGGCGGGGGAATCCGCGGCGAGGTTCAGGCGGGGAGCGCGTCCGGGCGGTGGTCCCCGGACCGGCTGGCGGGGATCGTCGCGCTGAGCTGGTTCAGCTCGGCGTCGACGTCGACGACGACCGCCTCCAGCAGTTCCTGGGAAAGGTCGCACAACGCCCGTCCGGCGGCGAG
Source organism: Amycolatopsis sp. NPDC003676 (assembly GCF_053587275.1). Lineage (NCBI taxonomy): Bacteria > Bacillati > Actinomycetota > Actinomycetes > Pseudonocardiales > Pseudonocardiaceae > Amycolatopsis > Amycolatopsis sp. NPDC003676. The sequence continues at coordinate 5,262 of NZ_JBSFNS010000107.1, read as the reverse complement.
ATAACCGGCCACGTGCGTGAGCCCGCGTCCCTCCGCCGCGCTGTGCGCGAGACCGACGCCGGAGAATTCGTCCCCGTCGTCGGTCCGCAGCACCGCCCTGGCGCGGGTGTAGTGCACGGTCCGGTCGAACGCGATGGCGAGTGTCCACTGCTGCGGCGTCTCGGTCATGTCAGCTCCGTTCCGGGTTCACCGTCGCAGGCCCCGCCGGGGGAAGGAAAGGGCCGGAAGTCCTCTGCGCGCTTTCCTGCTCCGCCGCCGGACCGGCTGCGTCCTCTCCTCGGACGCCAGTGCCGATCGTGCGGGGCGGGGAGGGGGCAGGAGGTCACCGCGGCTCCGGGCCGGTCCCGCTCGCCGGATCGCGTGCTCTTGATGTCCACTATGGACAGTGAGATCGCCGGTGGCGGCTGTCTGTCCATTGCGTACTCTTGCGGTCCCGGCGAGGCTGCTTCGGCGGAAAGCCGGGACAGGGGTAGGGTGCGAAAGCCGTCCGACTCTGCTGCGGAACGCGGCTGGTTCCGGAATCGGGTGAGGCGGTGAACGGCAGTGCCGGGAGTCGGGGATTTCGCGGAGGCGGTGTCGTCCATGCTTTCGAACTTGCGCGCCGCACTGCGCGAAGGCCGCGACATCACCGCGCCGCTGGCCGGGGTGTGCCGGGCGGTGGTGACGCTGATGCCGGTCGACGGAGCCGCCGTTTCGCTGATCGCCGAGGGCGGGCAGCGCGCGCTCGTGCTGGCCACGGATCCGGTGGTCGAACATCTGGACGCGGTCCAGTTCGGCTTGGGGGAGGGCCCGTCCTTCGAAGCGTTCGAGACCGGACGGCCGGTGCTGGCCGCGGATCTGTCCCGGAGCCTTCCCGCGTCGTGGCCGGTGTTCGGAGCCGAAGCCGCGCTGGCCGGAATCGGCGGAATATTCGCGTTTCCGCTCCGGCACGGCGCGGCGAAGCTCGGTGCGCTGGACATCTACCGGCGGGATTCCGGGTGGCTCTCGGAGGAGGAACTGGCGACGATCCTGAGCGGGGCGGACCTGGTGACCAGTGCGTTGCTGGCAGTGGTTACCGCGGGCGCGGCCGGGGAAACCCTCAGCGGCGCGATGGGCCGGGACCGGGCGGTGGTGCACCAGGCCACCGGGATCGTGATCGCGGAGTTCGCGATTCCCGCGGAAGAGGCGCTCGCCAAGCTGCGGGCGTACACGTTTTCCCAGGGGAGAATGCTGGACGAGGTCGCGCGGGATCTCGTCGCCCGGCGGTTGCACCCGCGGGAGATCGAGGCATGAAAGCTGTCGGAAGGCCGGGTTCCGCGCGGGACGGGCGGAGGAACCCCGCCAGAGGGAAGGAGAGAGACCGATGAGCGACGGACTCGCCGGCGCGGTCGCGTCGTCAAACGAAAACGAGCTGCTGCGCGCGTTCGTGGACATGGCCGACACGCTGGTCGACGAGTACGACGTGGCGGACATGCTGCACCGGCTCGCGAGGTACTGCGTCTCGCTGCTGGGAGCCTCGGCGGCCGGGCTGCTGCTCGCCGACCAGCGCGGCGGCCTCGAAGTGGTCGCCTCGTCGGACGAGGGCACCCGGATGCTGGAACTGCTGCAGCTGCAGACTGAGCAGGGACCGTGCCTGGACGCCTACCGCGGCGGCGAATCGGTTTCGGTCGAGGACGTCGCCGCGGAGGCGGCGCGGTGGCCGCAGTTCGCGCAGCAGGCGTCCGCGGCGGGATTCCGGTCCGTGCAGGCGATGCCGTTGCGGCTGCGCAGGCAGGTGATCGGCACGCTGAACCTGTTCGGCGGCAGCGCGAGCCCGCTGGCCGCGTCCACGCTGAACGTGGCCCGCGCACTGGCGGACATCGCGACGATAGGGATCCTGCAGGAGCGCGCGATCCGGCGCGGGGAGCTGCTGACCGAGCAGTTGCAGCACGCGCTGAACAGCCGGGTCGTCATCGAGCAGGCGAAAGGCGTGCTGGCCCATGCCGGCGGGGTGGAGATGGACGAGGCGTTCGGCCGGCTGCGCGGCTACAGCCGTACGCACCGGGAGCGGCTCAGCGAGGTGGCCGAGGCGGTCGTGCGCGGCGAACTCCGGCCGGAACAGCTTCTCGGCGAGGACTGAGCATCGGCTGTCACCCGCCGCGCACGGGAAACCACCCGGAATGACCGTAACGGCCCCGTTCCGTGCACCGGCCCTACGGCGCGACGGGCCGCGGACAGCCCGGACGGACGTCTTGGCAAGGCCCGCGAGCCGCCGTTACTGTGGGTTTCCCGGAAGGGGTCCCGACGGGGATCCCGCCTGGGAACGTGCAGATGCCGCGTGCCCTGGCCCCCGGCTTTCTGACATCTGCGACATGGAACCCGTGCCGACAGTCCGGAGTGCCTGATGTCGCTTCCGTCATCCGAAGCCGCTTTCCGCACCCGGCGCCGGAAAACGTGCGAGCGCTGCGGCGAGCAGATTCCGCCGGGGAAGCTGCAGACCGCGCTCGTTCCCGATTCCTCGCGCGTCGATCCCGCCGATTTCGCCGGCCACGGCCAGCGGCTCGTCTACGCCTGCGGCGACGAGCACATGGCCCAGCTAGTCGAAAAGGCCCGGCGCGACTGGGTCGACGAGCAGTGGTGGTTCCGCCTGTTGTGCCAGGCCAGCCGGTCCGCGGGGCAGGCGTCGCTGTCCGAACTCGCGCGCCACGCCCGCCTGTCCGACGGGCAGCTCAACGCGGCGCTGCAGTGGAACGCCGCCGCCGACCATCCGCTGCGCTGCCTGCCGGGCGGGCAACCCTGCTGACCGCGGCCTGATTCGCGCGTTCGCCGTTCGCGCGGGTGCCTCGCCATGCCCGGCGAACCGGACGGTCCAGCTGATCAGCAGCACCACGATCAGGAGACCGGCCGCCGACGCGACGAGCCCGCCCGCGTGCGAGAGCCAGCCCAGCAGCATGCCCAGCATTCCGGCCGCGGCGGCGGTGAACAGCTTTCGCCGCAGGTCGGGTTTGCGGAAAAGGCTCCCCGGGCGGATCGCGCACACCAGGATCGCGCCGGCCGAGAGAGCCAGCACCAAGGCGAACAGCCGCGCGGGCAGCGCCGGGCTGAGTGCGCACACCAGGAACACGCAGCTGCAGGCGAGACGCCATTCGATTCGAGCGGACACGGCACACCTCGGTTTGTCGTCCCTTGTCTTCGAGGTGCTGCCCACCGTAGGTACGCGCGGTTCCCGGCGGGCAGGGCCGGAGGACCCGATTCGGAGGGCCTCTCGAGCGGCGGGAGGCCCGAATCGGACAAAAGGCAGGCCGGGCCTCGGTTCGATACGCATATTCCCGCGGATTTCGTCCTCGGCGCCCCCGCGGATTCACCGCATTCGGCAGCCGGACCCGCGAACAGCGCGGGACGCGGTTCGGCGGCGGAATCCGGATCCCTGACAAAGACCATTCTGCCCGGGAATTTGACAGTTTCCGCGCGACCGAACGGAGGTTGTGCCTTTTCCCGCCGCGCTCAGACTGGAGTGCGGCGGGAACGCGCGCCGTTCTCGTGGCGGTGGCCGGGAAACGGCCATCGGTGAGGTCGAGCCCATGCCGGCAGGTCGCCCGTTCGGTGCGTGGATGCCGCTCGTCGTGTCCCGCGTCCGCCGCCGCGCTCTCCCGGCCAGGCAGGAGCGAAGGAGGACGGATGAGACTTGACGGGAAGGCAGGCGTCGCGCTGGCGGCGGTCGCCCTCGTGGCGTCGTCGCTGGCCGGTTCGGCGTCCGTGGCGGGCGGCCGGGCCGAAGCCGCCCCGCCGCCGGCGTGCTCGCCCGGCACGACGATGGCGACCGACGACGGCCCGGTGTGCGGGATCGCCGGCCCGGACGTCCGGTCGTGGGAAGGAATCCGGTTCGGCGCGCCGCCGGTGGACAATTTGCGCTGGGCTCCGCCGCAGCGTCCGGCGAAATGGACCAAGCCGTTCGCCGCGACCGCGCCGGGCAACGCCTGCCCGCAGCCGGCCGGTCTCGGCCCGGGTTCGGAGACCGAGGACTGCCTGAACCTGAACGTCCGGGTGCCCGCCAACCCCGGGCACGGGAAGCTGCCGGTCATGGTGCAGCTGCACGGCGGCGGATTCCTGTTGCTGCAGGCGCAGAACGCGAGCAGGCTCGTCACCGAGGGGCACGTGATCAGCGTCGAGGTCAACTACCGGCTAGGGATTTTCGGGTTCCTGGCGCACGAGGCGTTCGGCGAGCACGCGGGCGACTACGGGCTGCAGGACCAGCAGGCCGCGCTGCGCTGGGTGCAGCGCAACATCGCGAAGTTCGGCGGAGATCCGCACAACGTCACGATCTACGGTGCTTCCGCGGGCGGGTCGAGCGTCTGCGACCACACCGCTTCGCCGACCGCCGCGGGCCTGTTCCAGCGCGGCATCAGCCAGAACGGCGAGTACAACTCGTTGCTGGGCACGGACATCCAGTGGCAGCCGCAGGACTGCAAAGCGGATCTGCCCGACGAGGAGCAGGCCCAGCAGGCCGGAGCGCGGTTCGCGAAAGCGCTGGGCTGTCAGGACAACGCCGGCGCGTGCTTGCGCAAGGTTCCCGTGGCGGCGCTGTTGAAACAGGCGGGCAACGGGATGAAACCGGACAGCGGCACGATCGCGCCGATCGTGAACGGGACCACGCTGCCGCTGTCGCCGGGCGAGGCGTTCGCCAAGGGCCGGGTCAACAAGGTGGCGCTGATGCACGGCGTTGCCCGCGACGAGGTCCAGCTGCCGTCGGCTTCGACGCCGGAGGACTACCGCAAACTGGTGGCGCAGCAGTACGGCGAGCACGCCAAGGAAGTCAGCGAGCTGTACCCGCTGAAACGTTTCCCGAACCCGGCCCCGTTCCTGGCCTTCCGGACCATCGTGGCCGACTCCAACTCAGTCTGCCCCGCCGTCCTCAACGACGAACGCCTCTCGCGCCACATTCCCGTTTTCGCCTACGAGATGGACGACACCGACGTGCCGCCCGCGTTCTTCCTGGACCCGACCAAGCCGAACGGCGCGTACCACGTGGCGGAGGGAATGCTGCTGACGCCTCCGCCGGGAATCAAGCTGACCCCCAACCAAAAAGTGCTGTCCGACCAGCTGGTAGCCCAGTGGACCGGCTTCGCCCGCACCGGAAACCCAACCGTGGACGGGACTCCGCGCTGGGATCCGTTCACCGAGCGCAACCCGGTGGTGATGTCCTTGAACGCTAAAACCGCACCAACGCACCCAACCAGCGGTGCCCACGCAACCAGGGACGGCAATGTCGCCGCCAGGCGGAGCCGATCAAGGAATCATCAACGC
>NZ_JBSFNS010000106.1:0-29176 GCF_053587275.1 Amycolatopsis sp. NPDC003676 | reverse complement strand
GGAAAGATGCCTTGACAAGCACCCCCAGACCGCAGGGACGCTTCATATCGGGGTGCGGGGGAGGGGCTGGGTGCCTCGATCGTTGGGTGCACCGGCGGCGGTTGGCGAGGACGGGGGCTAGCGCCCCCAATGTGGCATTGGGTGCATGCGACGCACCCAATGTGGCGTTCGGTGCGTCTGACGCACCCAATGTGGCATGGGGCGCACCGGCGGCAGCGCCTCTGGGCGGACGGGAGCCGGAAGGTAAGTGAGGGGAACCCTGAGGGAATCTGATTCCCTCAGGGTTCCCCTCACGTACGGCTACTTGTCCAGGAGCAGGTGGACGGAGAGTTCCAGGCGGCTCGCGACATCAGCGGCGGAGGCGCGGCGGGTCACCCACGCGACCAGGTTCGCCATCCAAACATCAGCCACCACGTGGAAGATGTCGCGGTCCGCTTCGGTCGGGTCGTCGATGCCCATCGCGCTCGCGAACATGTCCTCCATCAAGCGGCCGACCAGTTCGACCTCGGCGGCCGCGGACGTGTCGGCGAACATGAACGCGCGCACCATCGCCTCGGTGAGGTGCGGATCGCGCTGCATCAGGCGGGTGTTGCGGCCCAGGACGAACATCAGCCGCTCGGCGGGGGTTTCGCCGGGGATCGCGCTGCGCTGGATCTTCTCGTGCGCGGCTTCGAACTGCTGCGCCAGACCCGACACGAGCAGGTGAATCTTCGACGGGAAATACCGGTACAGCGTGCCCAGCGCGACGTCGGCCTTCTCGGCGACCGCGCGCATTTGCACCGCGTCGTAGCCGCCCTTGGAGGCCAGCGAGAGCGTCGCGTCGATGATGCGGCGGCGGCGGTCCCGCTGGGCCGCGGAGCCCAGTTCCTCGCCCATCGCGCCGAGGCCGTTCGCCCGCGTTTTCGCCGCCGGCGTCTTCGCCTTCCCCGGCATCGCATTCCCCTCTGTCTTTGCGGAACTCGTTCCAGTTTCCGGCTAAGCGTACCTGCCCTGGAGAAAGGTTCAACTCTCGACCGCCTGGCGGAAAAACTGTAACACGTTCTACACTCGCCAGTAGCTCCGTACCCCGCGAGGAGGAGACCGATGCCGGTCGCGCTCACCGAGGAACAAACCGCGCTCGCTGCCGCCGTGCAGGCCTGGGCGGCGGCACACGATCCGGTCGCCGCTGTGCGCGCGGCCGAAACCACTGGCGCCGGTCTGCCGGACGGGTTCGCCGCGCTCGGCCTCACCGGCATCGCGCTGCCCGCGTCGGTGAACGGCGCGGACGGGACCGTCGCGGATCTCGCGGCCGGGCTCGCCGCCGCGGCGGAAGCGCTGGTGCCGGGGCCCTTGCTGAGCACCGCGCTGGCCGGGCTCCTGCTCGCCGAGCATGCGAAGGAACTCGCCGCCGAGATCGCCGACGGGACCGCACAGGTCGCGGTGCAGCTGGACGAGGCGACCATTCCCGGCGCGGATGCCGAGTCGTGGTTGCTCGTGCCGCGAGGCGAGCGGTACGTGCTGATCCCGCCGGGCGCGGCAGTGGAACCGTTGGCTCCCTTTGACTTTTCGCGATCGCTGGGCCGCGTCAAGGCCGACGTGCCGGGCGAGGTTCTCGATCTGCCGGACGTTCGCGATCTCGCCGCGACGCTCGCGGTCGCGGAGGCGGCGGGCGTCGCGCGCTGGTGCCTCACGACGGCCGTCGAATACGCCAAGGTCCGGGAGCAGTTCGGCCAGGTGATCGGCGCTTTCCAGGCAGTGAAACACCTCTGCGCGGAGATGCTGTGCCGCACCGAAGCTGCCGAGGCTCTGGCCTGGGACGCGGCGTCGTCGGTCGGCGATCCGCTGGCCGTCGCGAGCGCGGCGGCCGTGGCCTTGGACGCTGCCGTCGAGAACGCGAAGGACTGCATTCAGGTACTCGGCGGGATCGGGTTCACCTGGGAGCACGAGGCGCACCTGTACCTGCGTCGCGCGTTGGCGTTGCGACAGTGGCTCGGCGGTTCGCAACGGTGGCGGAAGCGGGCCGCGGACCTCGCGTTGGCCGGGAAGCGGCGGACGCTCGGGGTGAACGTCGGCGAGGACGCCGAGGTGACCCGGCTGGTCGCGGAAATCGCTGCGCTGCCAGAGGAAAATCGGCGCGCCGCACTCGCGGACTCGGGGTTGCTGGCTCCGCACTGGCCCCAGCCGTACGGCATGGGCGCGGACGCGGCGACGCAACTGCGGATCGACACCGCGCTGACGGCAGCCGACGTCCGTCGGCCGGACATGGTGATCGGCGGCTGGGCAGTGCCGACGATTCTCGCGCACGGCACCGACGACCAGCGCGAACGCTTCGCCAAGCCGACGCTGCGCGGCGAGGTGACGTGGTGTCAGCTGTTCTCCGAACCCGGCGCCGGCTCGGATCTAGCGTCGCTGCGCACCGTGGCGCGCCGGACCGACGGCGGCTGGCTGCTGACCGGGCAGAAGGTGTGGACGTCGCTCGCGCACGAGGCGGATTGGGCGATCTGCCTCGCGCGCACCGACCCGGATGTGCCGAAGCACAAAGGAATCACGTACTTCCTGGTCGACATGCGCGCCGCCGGAATCACGACGCGGCCGCTGCGCGAGATCACCGGACGGAGCGTGTTCAACGAGGTTTTCCTGGACGACGTCTTCGTTCCCGACGCCGATGTCGTCGGCGAACCCGGCGCGGGCTGGAAACTGGCGCGCACGACGCTGGCGAACGAACGTGTCGCGCTCGGCCGCGGCTCGGCGGTGGGCGAGAACGTCGAGGCTTTGCTGGAATCGGCCCCTTCGGACGTGGACCGCGACCGGCTCGGCGCGTTGATCGGACAAGGCAGCGCGTGTTCAGTGCTCGACCTGCGGGCGACACTGCGACGGCTCGACGGCCTCGGACCGGGCGCGGAATCGTCGGTGGCGAAGCTGCTCGGCGTACGGCATCGACAGGAAACCGCCGAATTCGCCCTCGACCTCGCACCAGAACTGGTCGCGGAAACCCCAGCGGCGCAAGAGTTCCTGCTCACCCGCTGCCTGTCCATCGCGGGCGGCACCACGCAAGTCCTGCTGTCCGCCGCCGCCGAACGCGTGCTCGGCCTCCCCCGCTGAGAACTCCGTGAAGGGCCCCATGAGGGAATCAAGGGACCCTTCACGGAACGCTACTCAGCCCGGAAAGCGGCGGCGAGGCGAGCGTATTCGTCCAGCAGCGCCAGCGTTTCCGCCTCCGGCAGCGTCGGCAGCATGAACCCGTAGTGGTCCAGCCCGGCGTCGGCGTACTGCTTGATCGCGTCCGCGTCGGCCGGTCCGCCGAAGAGTTGCGACGGCATGTCCCCGCGCCCCGCCTCAGCCAGCTGCTGGCGCACGCGCCGCACGCCGTCCGGCGACACCGCGGGGTTCGGGATCCAGCCGTCGCCGTGCTCGATCAGCCGCTTCAGCGCCGCGTCGCTCGAGCCGCCGACCAGGATCGGCGGATGCGGCGTCCGCACCGGCTTCGGCCACGCGAAGATCGGGTCGAAGTCGATGTGCTTGCCGTGGAACTCGGCCTCCTCCTGCGTCCAGATCGCCTTCAACGCGGCGATCTGCTCGTTCAGCAACGCGCCCCGGGTCTTCGGATCGGTGCCGTGGTTGACCATTTCCTCCCGGTTCCAGCCCGCCCCGACACCGAAAGCGAACCGTCCGCGCGAGATCAGGTCGAGCGAGGCCACCTCTTTCGCGGTGTGGATGATGTCGCGCTGGATCAGCAGCGCGACACCGGTGCCCAGCACCAGGTTCGAGGTGTTCACCGCGGCGGCCGTAAGCGCCACGAACGGGTCAAGCGTGCGGTAGTAGACCCGCGGCAGCTCGCCCCCGCTGGGGTACGGCGTTTCGCGGCTCGTCGGGATGTGCGAGTGCTCCGCGAGGAAAAGGGACGCGAAACCGCGCTCCTCCGCCGCCTCGCCGAGCACGTCGGGCCGGATGCCTTCGTCGGTCACGAACGTCGAAATGCCGAAATCCATGCCTCCTTCTACTCCGGGGAACGGGCAAGTATTCCCGCGGGCTGTTGACAGATCACCGGCCTCGTCCGCTAGCGTTAAATCATCACCCGTTGAATACGGAGGCTCCGGATGGACGTGACGGACGTCGACTTCGAGGACATGTACCAAGGCAAGACCCCGATCGGGGAGAAGATCCCGTGGGACATCGAGGGCCCGCAGCCCTCGGTGGTCGCGCTCGAGGCGGACGGCGGATTCCACGGCGAAGTGCTCGACATCGGTTGCGGCCTCGGCGAAAACGCGATGTTTCTCGCGTCTCGCGGACACCGCGTGACCGGTCTCGACGGCGCGCCGACCGCACTCGCGCGCGCCCGCGAAACCGCCGCGAAACGCGGCCTGGACCTCACTTTCGCCCAGGCCGACGCAACCCGGCTCGAAGGATACGAAGGCCGTTTCGACGCGGTCCTCGACAGCGCGCTCTACCACTGTCTCGACGAGGAACAGCGGCACGCGTACGTGGCTGCGCTCGTGCGCGCGACCAAGCCCGGCGCACAGCTGAACATCTTCTGCTTCTCCGACGCGGTACCGGAGAACTTCCCGATCCCGTACCGGATCACCGAGCAGAATCTGCGCGAAACGGTCGGCAACGGCTGGACGATCACCGCGCTCGAACCATCCGTCTACACCACCGCGATGAGCCGCGAGGGCTTGATCGCCGCCGTCGCCGCCCTCTCGGAGGGCGAACCGCCGGACCCGGCCGCGCTCGACTCGCTGGACGTCGACGAGCAGGGCCGGGTCCTCGCCCCGGTATGGCGGCTGGCCGCCACCCGGGCCTGACGGATCAGACGTTGCGCCGGTACTGGCCGCCGACCTCGAAGAACGCCTCGGTGATCTGACCGAGCGAGCACACCCGCGCGGCATCCATGAGCACGTCGAACAGGTTGCCGCCGCGGGTGGCCGCGTCGCGCAGCGCCTTGAGCGCCTGCTGGGCCTCCTCGCGGTGCCCCTGCTGGAAATCGGCGAGCCTGCGCAGCTGCGACTGCTTCTCGTCCTCGGTCGCGCGGGCCAATTCCACCTCGACGTCGTCCTCTCCCGCCTTCGGGTTGCGGAAGGTGTTGACGCCGATGATCGGCAGCGAACCGTCGTGCTTCTTGCGTTCGTACAGCAGCGATTCGTCCTGGATCCGGCCGCGCTGGTAGCCGGTCTCCATCGCGCCGAGCACGCCGCCGCGTTCGGAGATCCGGTCGAACTCGGTGAGCACGGCCTCCTCGACCAGGTCGGTCAGCTCGTCGATCACGAACGAACCCTGCAGCGGGTTCTCGTTCTTCGACAGGCCCCACTCCTTGTTGATGATCATCTGGATGGCCATCGCACGCCGCACCGAGGACTCCGAAGGCGTGGTGATCGCCTCGTCGAACGCGTTGGTGTGCAAGGAGTTCGCGTTGTCGTACAGCGCGCACAGCGCCTGCAGCGTCGTGCGGATGTCGTTGAAGCTCATCTCCTGCGCGTGCAGCGAGCGGCCCGAGGTCTGCACGTGGTACTTGAGCTTCTGCGACCGGTCGTTCGCGCCGTACCGCTCGCGCATCGCCACGGCCCAGATCCGCCGCGCGACCCGGCCGAGCACCGAGTACTCCGCGTCCATCCCGTTGGAGAAGAAGAACGACAGGTTCGGCGCGAAATCGTCGATGTCCATGCCGCGCGCCAGGTACGACTCCACGTAGGTGAACCCGTTGGCGAGCGTGAAAGCCAGCTGCGAGATCGGGTTCGCCCCGGCCTCAGCGATGTGGTAGCCGGAAATCGACACCGAGTAGAAGTTGCGCACCCCGTGCTGGATGAACCACTCCTGGATGTCGGCCATCATCCGGAGGCTGAACTCGGTGGAGAAGATGCAGGTGTTCTGACCCTGGTCTTCCTTGAGGATGTCCGCCTGCACGGTGCCGCGCACGTTCTTCAGCGCCCACTCGCGCAGTTGCGCGGCCTCGGCCTCGGACGGTTCGCGGCCGTGCTCCTCACGGAACGCGGCGAACTTCTGGTCGATCGCGGTGTTGAGGAAGAACGCGAGGATCGTCGGCGCGGGGCCGTTGATCGTCATCGACACCGAGGTGTTGGGCGCGGTCAGGTCGAAGCCGTCGTAGAGCGCCTTCATGTCGTCCAGCGTCGCGATGGAGACGCCGGAGGTGCCGACCTTGCCGTAGATGTCCGGGCGGGTGTCCGGGTCGTGGCCGTACAGCGTGACCGAGTCGAACGCCGTCGACAGCCGCTTGGCCTCGGAATCGGCCGACAGCAGCTTGAACCGGCGGTTCGTGCGGAACGCGTCGCCCTCGCCGGCGAACATCCGCGCCGGGTCCTCGCCCTCGCGCTTGAACGGGAACACGCCCGCGGTGTACGGGAAGTAGCCGGGCAGGTTTTCCCGGCGCAGGAAGGAAAGCAGCTCGCCGGACTCGGTGTAGCGCGGCAGCGCGACGCGCGGGATCCGGTTGCCGGACAGGGTTTCCCGCCACAGCTGGGTGTGCAGCTCCTTGTCCCGGATCTTCACCACCAGCTCGTCCTGCCGGTACTCCGCGGCGAGCGCCTGGAACCGTTCGAGGAGCTTTGTCGACTCGCCGTCCACATCGGACTCCGCGGCGGCGATGAGGCCGTCCAGCGCGTCGGTGTTCGCGTCCACTTCGGACAGCGCGGCCTTGGCCTCGGCGAGGTGCTCGTACTTGCGTACCGCGGCGACCTGCTTCTCGGTCTTCTCGTGATACCCGCGCACGGTTTCGGAGATGTCGGCGAGGTAGCGCGCCCGGTTGCCCGGGATGATCGTGCTGGCGTCGGTGGAGACCTTGCCCGACACCGCCGGCAGCGTACCGGCCGACACCGACAGCCCGCGGTCGGCGAGCATGTCGCGCAGGTGCTGGTACAGCGCGGTCACGCCGTCGTCGTTGAACTTCGCCGCGCTCGTGCCGTACACCGGCATTTCCTCGGGCGCGGACCCGAACGCCTCGCGGTTGCGCACCATCTGGCGCGCGACGTCGCGACGCGCGTCCTCGGCGCCGCGCCGCTCGAACTTGTTGATCGCGACCACGTCGGCGAAGTCGAGCATGTCGATCTTCTCCAGCTGCGACGCGGCGCCGAACTCCGGCGTCATCACGTACAGCGACTCGTCCACGTAGTCGACGATGCCCGCGTCGCCCTGGCCGATACCCGGCGTCTCCACGATCACCAGGTCGAATCCGGCCGCCTTGCAAGCAAGAATCGACTCGCTCAGTCCGGCGGGAATCTCGCCGCTGGTGGTACGAGTGGCCAGCGAACGGAAGTACACCGGCGAACCGTCGAGGCAGTTCATCCGGATCCGGTCGCCGAGCAGCGCGCCGCCGCCCTTGCGCCGCGACGGGTCCACCGCGAGCACCGCGATGCGCAGCTTGTCTTCCTGATCGAGCCGGAAACGGCGGATCAGCTCGTCGGTCAGCGAGGACTTGCCGGACCCGCCGGTGCCGGTGATGCCGAGGACCGGCACGTGCTTCTGCCCGGCGGCCTCGTTGATCGCCGACAGCCATTCGGCGGGCAGGTTTTCGCGCTGCAGCTGGGTGATCACCCGGGCAAGCGCCTGCACGTCGCCGGACAGCAGCTTGTCGACCGAGGCGGGCGGCTGCGCGGACAGGTCGCTGTCGCACTCCTTGATCATCATGTTGATCATGCCCGGCAGGCCCATCTCGTAGCCGTCTTCGGGCGAGAAGATCCGCGCCACGCCGCGCGAATGCAGCAGGTCGATCTCCTCGCGCACGATGACGCCGCCACCGCCGCCGAACACCTTGATGTGCCCCGCGCCGCGCTCGTTCAGCAGCTCGACGAGGTAGCTGAAGTACTCGACGTGCCCGCCCTGGTAGGCGGAGATGGCGACGCCCTGGACGTCCTCGGCGATCGCGGCCGTGGCCACCTCGTCGACGGAGCGGTTGTGGCCGAGGTGGACCACCTCCGCGCCCTGGGACTGCAGGATCCGGCGCATGATGTTGATCGAGGCGTCGTGGCCGTCGAACAAGCTGGATGCCGTGACGAACCGGACCGGGTTCGCGGGACGGTACAGGTCGCTGCCGCTCATCCCCCCAATTTACTAGGACTTCCTACTATTGGAAACCCGAGCCCGAAGTGACCCGGCTCTCAAGGGTTGACAGGGTCGCTATATTCAACTCATCAGTTAATTAACCAAGTGATTGAGCACCGATGCCGACAGACCAGCTGAGCACCACCTTCGCCGCACTGGCAGACCCGACCCGCCGCGCGATCCTCGCCCGCCTGACTCGTGGCGAGGCCACCGTCAACGAGCTGGCCGCGCCGTTCGAGGTGAGCCTGCAAGCCGTGTCGAAGCACCTGAAAGTGCTGGAACAAGCCGGATTGATCAGCCGCGGCCGTACCCGCCAGTGGCGCCCGTGCCGCCTGGAAGCCGCACCGCTGGCGGACGTCGCGGGCTGGGTCGCCGAGTACCGCCACTTCTGGGAAACCGGCTTCGACCGCTTGGACGAGCACCTGCGGCAGCTTCAGGAGGGGACCGAATGAGCGAGCTGACCATCGTGCGGGTCTTCGACGCCCCGCGAGAGCTGGTGTTCCGAGCCTGGACCGACCCCGCACACCTGGCCGCCTGGTTCGGCCCGCACGGCGTCGTCGCGTCCGAAACCCGCACGGACCCGCGCCCTGGCGGCGCCTGGCACAGCCGGATCACCAGCACCGAACACGACGTCGACCGCCGGGTGTCCGGCACCTACCGCGAAGTCGCGGCCCCGTCCCGGCTCGTGTTCACGTTCCGCTGGCAGCACCCGGAAGACGAAGTCGGCGAAACGCTCGTCACCATCGATTTCGCCGAGCTGGCAGGGAAAACCTCGATGACATTCCATCAGGCTCCGTTCCCGAACGAAGCCGAGCGCGACGGACACAGCGACGGCTGGCAGTCCGGTTTCGAAGATCTCGACCGCATCCTGGAGGAAATGAAATGACCACCGCACTCCCCCGCGTCGTCTCCCCGGAAGAATGGGCCACCGCCCGCGAATCCTTGCTGCGCAAGGAAAAAGAACACACCCGCGCCGCTGACCGGCTGGCCGCCGAACGCCGCCGAATGCCCATGGTCCAATTCCCGAAGCAGTACGAATTCACCACCTCGAACGGCACTCAAAGCTTGCTGGACCTCTTCGACGACCGCCGCCAGCTGATCGTCTACCACTTCATGCTGTACCCCGGCGACGAAGTGGGCTGCCCCGGCTGCTCGCTGCTGGTCGACAACATGGCCCACCCAGCCCACCTGAACGCCCGCGACGTAACCCTCAAGGTCGTAGCCCCCGCGACCGCACCGGAGATCGACCGGTACTGGTCCAAGATGGGCTGGACGATCCCCTGGGCCTCCGCCGCAGGCACGGATTTCCCAGCAGACTGCGGCATCGACGGCGGCTTCGGCGTAAGCGTGTTCCTCCGCGACGGCGACGACGTCTACCGCACCTACTTCACCGACGGCCGCGGCGGCGACCAGTTCATCAGCACGCTGCGATACCTAGACGTCACCCCGTTCGGCCGCCAAGAGGCCTGGGAAGAAGAGTCCCGCGGCACCGACGCCCCCAGCAGCTGGTGGCGCCGCCACGACGAGTACTGACTTTCTCCGCACCCCATGTCCAGGCAGCCATGACGGCTCCGACCCCTTGGTGACCTGTACTCATCAAGGAAGCGAGCCCGCCATGGCCGACCTGATCTTCTTCGTCCACACCTCACTGGACGGCTGCGTCGAAGGCCCCGCAGGAGAGTTCGACTGGCCCCACATGGGCCCGGAACTCTCGAACTACGCGAACGAACTGTCGAAACGCGCCGGAATGTTCGCCTACGGCCGCCGCGTATGGGAACTGATGTCGAGCTACTGGCCGGACGTGGAGTCCATCTCAACCCACCCCCACGACCTGGCCTTCGCCCCGATCTGGCGGGAAAAACCGAAACTGGTCTTCTCCCGCACCCTGACCAGGGCCGACTGGAACACCACAGTCGCCAACGGCGACCTGACCGAAGAAGTCGCCAAACACAAAGCCACCGCAGAGGGCGACATCATCGTGATGGGCGGCTACGCCCTGGCTGCGGAACTAGGCCGCCGAGGCCTCATCGACGAGTACCAGGTCTGCATCCACCCAGTAATCCTGGGCGGCGACAAACGCCCCTTCGCCGAAGGTGCCGACCGCGTGCAATTGCAGCTCGTAGAAACCCGCACCTTCGACAACACCGTCGTACTACTCCGGCACCGCACGAAGCGCTGACCACTCACCCAACCACAACGCGGGATCGCGTCGGCGTGCGGAGGGGCAGTGTGCACGGCCCCCAGGCCGGGTGCACTGCCCCTCCACACGCCGACTTAAAGGCGATCCCGCCCGCGACGGCGGAGCCGGTGCCAAAATTACTGATGCGCCTTAGCCGCCCGCAACGCGATCCACTGCCGCATCGCATACTCGACCAACGTGATCAGCGTCTGCTTGGTCGACTCCCGCTCCCGAGCGTCACACCGCACAATCGGAATACTCGAGTCAATAGACAGCGCCTCACGCACATCATTGATGTCGTGCTCCAGCACACCGTCAAACGTATTAACCCCAACGATATACGGCAGCCCGCGATCCTCGAAAAAGTCGATCGGCGCGAACGAGTCCGCCAACCTCCGAGTATCCGCGAGCACGACCGCCCCGATAGCACCCCGCACGAGGTCGTCCCACATGAACCAGAACCGCTGCTGGCCGGGCGTGCCGAACAGGTAGAGGATCAGGTCCGCGTCGAGCGAGACGCGGCCGAAGTCCATGGCGACCGTGGTGGTGGTCTTGTACGGGGTCTGGTCGAGGTTGTCGATGCCGCGGCTGGCGTCGGTCATCATCGCCTCGGTGGTGAGCGGAACGATTTCCGACACCGAACCCACGAAGGTCGTCTTGCCCGCTCCGAAGCCGCCCGCCACCACGATCTTCGCCGATGTCATGGTCGGGGGCGCGGTTTCCCGCGGTGCCTTAAAGCCGACGGAGTCCACTCAAAACCCTTTCCATCAACATCAAGTGTGCTTCGGCGCCGTCCTGGCCCGAGATCGTCCGGTGCACGGTGACGAGGCCGGCGTCGGCCGCGTCGCTGATCAGCACCCGTGCCACCCCCAGCGGCACTGACAGCACCGCGGCGATCTCCGCCACCGAACGCGGGGTCCGGCACGATTCCATGATCGAGATGCTCTCGATCTGTTCCGCCGCCGCCTGGGGGAAGCCCCCCGCGGCGACATGGTCTTTGGTGGAGATCAGAGTCTCCAGTTCGAGCGCGTAGTTCGCCCGGGTGCGCCCGCCGGTGAGAGCGTACGGGCGCACGATCGACGTCTCCTCGGCCGGGTCCACCCGATCGTGGCGCTCGGGGCGGACGATCGCCGACGGCATCGAGAACTCGCCGCTCGGCGGCCCCGGGTCGAAGAGCCCGCCTGGTCTGGGGCCGTCGGAGTCCGTACTGCCCGGTGGAGAGACGAGAGAGGTCACACCATCTCCTTGGTCGGCCGGCGGCACAGGTGCCGGCGGCGGGTCCGCTGCCGCGTGCGCTCCCGCGGCGGGCGGCGCTGGGGACTGGGATTCCTTCGTTTCTTTGCCGCTCTTCTTCCGTTTTCTGCGCGAGCGGCCCGAATCAAGGCTGAACCCGTTGAGGACGTCGGCGAACGTGCCGTCGTCCCCGGCGGCGGGCTCCTCCCCGCGCGGGGGTTCGCCGCCGGTACCGGGCTCTTCGCCGAACAATCCGGACCCCTGGCTCATCGCGCCATCATCCCACCGGTTCGCCGATCAGCGAGCCCCCGGCGCCCTGCAGCTGCGCGCGCAGCTCGGGGGTCAGGATCTGGCCGACGCGGTCGACGAGCATGGTCATCTCGTAGGCGACCTGCCCGATGTCGCAGTTGGGCGCGGCGAGGATCGCCAGGCAGGAGCCGTCGCTGATGGACATCAGCACCATGATGCCGAGTTCCATCTCGACGACGGTCTCGCGCACCGAGCCCGCCTCGAAGCACCGGGCGGCGCCTTGGGTGAGGCTGACGAGCCCGGACGCCACGGCGGCGAGCTGGTCGGCGCGGTCGAGCGGCAGCCGGTTGGAGGCCGTCAGCAGAAGACCGTCGGCCGACACGACGACCGCGTGCGCGACGCCCGGGACGCGGTCGGCGAAGTCGTTCACCAGCCAGCCGAACTGGTTCTGCTGCGGCTGAGCCGCATTCGGCGAGGTCATTCACCCTCCAATGTTTCGTGGTTCGTCTCAGCGGCCTGCGCGGTGCGGTGCCTGCCGCGCTGGATCCCCTGCTGGAAACTGCTCAGGCGACCGCGCACGTCGTGCGCGTCGCGGGACGGACGGGGGCTCGCCGACCCGGCGGGCGGCGGTGCGCTGCCGGGAAGCAGTTGCTCGCCCCGGCGGCGCCGGGGCAATCCTGCCGAAGTGAAGGACGCGGGTGTCGACTGGGACACCGACTGGACTGTCCGCCACCCTTCGTCGGAACCGAAGTTCCACTCAGCGGTAGCTTCGGCAGGATCTGGGGCGGGGCTCGCCGAACCGTCGGAACCGGCCGGCGCGGAGGGCGCTGACGACGCCGGAGGCGCGTCCTGTCCGGCGGAGGACTGCCGCGACGGGGCCTGTCCCGGCACCAGCGGCTGACCCCACAACCCGGTCTTGGCCGGTGCCGAGGCCGGTCCCGCCGAAGCGGGCTGGCTCGGCGTTCCGGTCTGTCCGGGCGATGCGTCCTGGCCCGGCGACGCGGCCTGACCCGGCGTTCCGGCCTGACCCGGCGACACGGCCGACCCCGGCGTTCCGGGCTGGCCCGGGAGGTTCTGGCCCGGTACCCGGGTCTGGCCCAGTCCCCCGGCCAGTCCCTGCGCCGAAGCCGAAGCCGAAGCGGCCGGAGTCGCCGGAGACTGGTCCGCCGTCGTGCCGGACTGCGCCGCGTTCTCCGTCGGCTGGTTCGGTGCGACGGCCGGGGACTGCGCGGCACTGCGCCACGTCGTCAACGGCGAAGCCTTGCCCGGCACCGGGTTCTCCGCGGGCGTGCCCCACAGCGAGGTCTGGTCGGTGCCCTGCGGCGAAGCAGCCGGTCCGTTCCCCGAAGGGCTGTCCGTCTTCTCCGGCGCCGCGGCCTGGCCGTTCGCCGAAGCCTGGGCCGCCTGCGACGCGGGAGTCTGTCCCGTGCCGGAGACCGCGGCTTCGAGCCCGGCCACGGCCGCCGGGACCTGGTTCGGGTCGGCGGTCGGCGGAGCGGGCGGGAGGCTGCTCGCGCCCTTGCGACGCGTCGGCAGGTTGTCCGGCTTGTCCGGCCGGACGCCCCGGTTCGGTTGCGGCGCGGGCAGTTCCGTGCGCTCGGCGGCGGGCTGGCGCGGCCATCCGCCGTCCGGGTCGAACGCGGGGGGCACGGCCGGGACGGGGGCCGTCTCGTCCGGCGAGTCCGCGTCGGCGGGACGTCCGCCGAACCCGGCGGGCGCGTCCGTCGCGCCGGAACCCGGCTGGCCGCCGAACGAAGCGGCCGAACCCGGGGTGCGCTGCGGCATCCCGCCGGGACGGTTCTGGTCCGCGGGAACGCCGAACGCGCCCGCGACCGTCTGCCGCCGCCGGGTCGCCGCGTCGTGGGCGCGAGCCCGCTCCGGCGACGTCGTGGCACTTGAGGTGTCCGCGACACCCGCGGCACCGGAATCCGCGGTGCCGCCAGTGGTTTCCGGCTCCGTCCCACGCACTTCCTGCCGGCCGCGCGTGACGCCGCGCTGGAAGCTGTTCAGCCGCCCCCGCACGTCCGCCGGATCGCGGACCGGGAGGTCCAGGAGGCCCTTGCCCGGCGCTTCGGCCGGGGGCACCGCCGGTTCCGGCGCGGCGCTGCCCGGCATGAGCTGTTCGCCGCGGCGGCGCCGGGGCAGGCCCGACTTGGTGAACGAGTTCGGCTCCACCTGGGACAGTGCCTGCACTGTCCGCCAGTTTTCGTCGCTCGCGAAATCCCAGTTGCGCTGCTGCTGTTCCTCGTCCGCTTCCGGTTCCGCGGCCTTGCCCGGAGCCGACGCCGCGGACGAAGCAGCCGGAGCGGCCGCGGGCGGAGGCTGTGCGGGCGAACGGAACCAGGCCGACAGCATCTCGTCGAAGATCGGCGTGTTCTCGATCGTCGTCTCGGCCGCGGACGGCGGCGGGACCTCCGGCACCTGCTGCGCGGCCTGGTTCCACCAGTCGCTCAGCGTCGTCGCGTTGGCCGCGGAGAAGAGGTCCTTGCCCGAGGGCAGTTCGCCGTCGCGCTCGTCGCGGGTTTCCGCGGCCGGTTCCGGTTCGGGCTCCGGGCGCGGCGGCGGGACGTCGACGGTCTGCGGCAGCTTCGGCGCGGGCGGCGGCGGGGCGGGCGTGTCGTCGTCGCGCGGGATCGGGCTGAACAGCGCGGTGCCGGACACCTCGAGGTCGGACGGCGGACGCGCGACCTTGTCCCCGGAGAAGCCCGCGAGATCGCCTGCCGACGGCCAGCGCTGGGTTTCCTCGGAGTTGCTGCCCTGCTGCGGAACGAGACCCGGCACGGCCGACCCGTTGGTGGAACGCTGGCGCCGCGGCAGCCCGCCCGGCGCGACG
The DNA here is from genome assembly GCF_053587275.1 of Amycolatopsis sp. NPDC003676. NCBI lineage: Bacteria > Bacillati > Actinomycetota > Actinomycetes > Pseudonocardiales > Pseudonocardiaceae > Amycolatopsis > Amycolatopsis sp. NPDC003676. The sequence goes on along the minus strand of NZ_JBSFNS010000106.1, from coordinate 14,654 downwards.
GGCGGGGCGGCGAGGCTCGCCTTGGGACCGGGCAGGGCGCCGGGCTCCGACCGGTCGCCCGGCACGGTGGCCAGGCCGGTCATCACCAGCTCCGGCGGGACCACCACGGTGGCCCGCACGCCGACGATGTCCTTGCCGCCGTGCAGCGAAACGCCGATGCGGTGGCGGCCGGCGAGGCGGCCGACCACGAACAGGCCCATCCGGCGCGAGGTCGCGAGGTCGACCGAGCCCGAGTCGGTGAGCCGGCCGTTGGCCTCCACCACCTCGTACTCGTTCATGCCGATGCCCTTGTCGAGGATGTCGACGTTGAGCGAACCGTCCTCGGCGAGCCGCGTCGCGACCGTCACCTGGGTTTCCGGCGCGGAGAACGCGGTCGCGTTGTCCAGCAGCTCCGCGATGAGCCGCTGGACGTCGCTCGCGGCGAACCCGACGATCTTCACCGCGGGCGGGTGCTGCACCGAAACCCGTTGGTACTGCTCGATTTCCGAGACCGCGGCGCGCAGCACGTCGTGCGTGGGGACCGGCTGGCCGGAACGGCGGCCCGGCTCGGCGCCGGAGAGGACCATCAGGTTCTCGTTGTTGCGCCGCATCCGGGTGGCGAGGTGGTCGAGCTGGAACAGCGTGGCGAGCTGGTCGGCGTCTTCCTCGTCGCGCTCGAGCCGCTCGATCAGCTGCAGCTGCCGCTGCACGAGGCTCTGGCTGCGCCGCGACAGGTTGACGAACACGCTGGAGTAGCCGGCGCGCATCGCGGCCTGTTCGGTCGCGAGCCGCAGCGCCTGGCTGTGCACCTTCTCGAACGCCCGCGCGACCTCGCCGACCTCGTCCTGCACCTGGACCGGCACCGGCTCGACCTCGATGCTCTGCGCGCGGCCCTCCTGGATGTTGCGGACCGCCTCGGGCAGGTCCTTCTCCGCGACGTCCAGCGCGCTGCGGCGCAGGACCTTCAGCGAGCGCAGCAGCTGGCGGGCGATGACGAACACGACCGCAGCCGCGGCGGCGAGCGCGGCGAACAGCAGCACGGCCAGCAGACCGGCGCTGCTGCCCGCGTCCTCGACCAATCCGGACGACGCCGCGGTGAGGTCGGTGCTCATCCGGCCGGAAACCTCGGTCAGCTGCGAGGTCACCGCCTTCGACGCGTTGTTCCACTCCTGCGGCGAGATCCGCTTGAGCGCGTCGTCGGTGGAGACGCCCTGGCCGCCGAGCACGGTGCCGAGCATCCGCTTGCGGTCGTAGGAGGTGTCCGGCTTGAGCGTGCTCTCGAAGTCGAGGCGCTGCGGCGCGGTGGCGGCGGCGTTGAAGTCGGCGACGCGGTCGTCGAACCGCAGTTCCGCGTCGCGCACGTCGCTCAGCTGCTGCGGGGTGAGCGTGCCGGCGGAGATGCCGTAGGCCACCAGGGACTGGGTGACCGACACCTGTTCTTTGGCGGCCTCGAGGTCGTGCAGCGCGCTCGGGGTGCTGCCGAGCGCGTCGGCGCTCGCTCCCGCCGACACCGCGGTGTCGGCGCCGATCAGCGCGCTGGTGACGGCGTTGTAGTCGCCGACCGCCTCGGCCGCGTTCAGCAGGCCGGCCCCGACCTGCTGGCGGATCACCGCGATCTCGTTGACCTGCGCGGTCGCCGAGTTCACCGCGCCGGAGACGCTCGAGCCGTCGGCCCCGACCCGGGCGGCCGCCTCGGTGAACGGCGCGACCGCGGCGTCGGTGGCCGCGCGGGCGGCCTTCAGTTCGGGGGTGACGCCCGAGGTGCCCGCGATGAGCTGGGCGGCGGTCTGGGTGCGTTCGCGCTGCAGCCCGTCGGTGAGCGCGCGCAGCTGGGTGCTCAGCCCGACGAGCCGGTCGATCCGCTGGTAGTCGCTCGACCGCGAGACCTGGCCCGCGATCGCGGTGATGCCGAGGACCAGCGCGAGCACGATGGGGACGATGGTGACCGCGGACAGCTTGACCGGCAGGCTCCAGTCCCGCCAGCGCAACGCCGCCCGCCAGCCCGACGTCCAGCGCGGCCGCTTGGGCGGGCGGCCGAGCAGCTTCTCCACAGGCACTTGGCCTTCTCCTGCAACGGTCACGAAAGTGACTCCCTGTCCGGCGTCGTGGCGGCCAGTCGGCGGTTCCCGCGGCTCTGTCCGCTCCCGGCGCGCACTGCGCTCCCGGCGCGGAGCCCCGCGGTCCGCCTGCCCGCGCGTCCGACCGGGGGCGGGCACGACCTTGTCGATCCTTCACCGGTCCGGGAGACGATCGGCTTCCCGGGACTATGCACGTGCACGACGCAACTTGCGGACTGCACGGCGGTGGTCGAGATCAACTTGTCTGCGCCTTATCGATCGCTGCGGGCGGCTGGGGCCAAAGAATCGTACACCAATCGCCGCCCGCGTTATTGCGTTCCACATCGGGGTGCTGACCTGGGAAAATAGTCGGAACGCGGGAACTCGGAGGCGTCGATTCGACAAGGAACGCCCGGCGCGGGAATTCCGGTTACCCGGCGCTCTCGGCCCGGGCGTCCGGCCGTCACCCGATTAGCCCACACAGGGTAAGCGACACCCTCGATGGGACTACGCTCCGTGCCCCCATCGGGTGGGTGCACCCGTAAGTTGAACCCGATGTTGTGGAGATGCAGCGACGCGCCGCTCGACCCGGTGATTTTTGCCAGCCTCCCTTCTCTGCCTGGGAATCCCCGCCCGGCCGCGGACCTGCCCGCCGAAGCGGAGCGGCCGCCCCGCCCGGCGGCTACGACCGGTCACCGTATTGGATCTTGACCGGCCCGTCACTCCGCCATCTGCCGCAACCCGGACCACTCTCGGCAACTCCCCGTGACACGGGTGCTCACTATTCCGAGTGATCAGCCTGTGATCTGCCCGGACGCGCCGTTTCGCGCTATTTCCCGGGCGAAAAGGAATTTCCGGTGCCCTCGCGAACCGGCTTTTTCCGCGTTCCGGCGGCGTCGTTACTATGGCCGCCTCCCAGTCCGCAAGGGCGATCCGGGCGCTTTCTCGAACGCCGCCCGGCGCCATCCACCGCGCAAGTTGCCGGAGGCAGCCATGCACAACGTCGCGCGCACCACCGGACCGGCCGCCTCGGCCGAGGACACCGGCCAGATGCCCGCGCTGTTCGACCGCGAAGGAGGCGACGCCGCCCCGCGCGGCAGGCGCCGCAAGCGCGGCCCGGACTACGAGCAGATCCAGCGCAGCCCCCAGTTCCGCTCGCTGCGCAGCCGCTTCCGCCGGTTCGTGTTCCCGATGAGCATCGGGTTCTTCGTCTGGTACCTCGTCTACGTCGTGCTCGCCGCCTACGCGAGCGACTTCATGAGCACGCCGGTCTTCGGCCTGGTCAACGTCGGCATGCTGCTCGGCCTCGGCCAGTTCGTCACCACCGCGGCGATCACCGCGCTGTACGTCCGTTTCGCCGACCGCGAGATGGACCCGCGCGCGGCCGAGCTCCGCGCGCAGAACGCCGTCACGGAAGGAACCCCTCAGTGACCACCACTCCGCTCGCCGAAGGAGCTTCGGCGAGCAACCCGTTGATCAACACCGGCGTGTTCGCGCTGTTCGTCGCGATCACCCTGTTCGTGGTCTACCGCGCGGGCAACCGCCGGTCGTCCACCTCGGGCTACTACACCGCCGACAGCGCCTTCACCGGACGGCAGAACGGCGTCGCGCTCTCCGGCGACTTCCTGTCCGCGGCGTCGTTCCTCGGCATCGCCGGCGCGATCGCGATCAACGGCTACGACGGCTTCCTCTACTCCATCGGCTTCCTCGTCGCGTGGCTCGTCGACCTGCTGCTGCTCGCGGAACTGCTGCGCAACACCGGCCGCTTCACCATGGGCGACGTGCTCAGCTTCCGGATGAAGCAGCGCCCGGTGCGCGCCGCGTCGGCCACGTCGACGCTGGTGATCTCCTTCTTCTACATGCTCGCGCAGATGGCGGGCGCGGGCGGCCTGGTCGCGCTGCTGCTGGACGTCCACTCCAAGTGGGGCCAGGCGCTGGTGATCACCGTGGTCGGGCTGGTGATGATCTCCTACGTGCTGCTCGGCGGCATGAAGGGCACCACGTGGGTGCAGATCATCAAGGCCACCATCCTGCTCACCGCGGCGTCGCTGATCACCGTGTTCCTGATGGGCAAGTACGGCTTCAACTTCTCGAGCCTGCTCCGCGCGGCCACCGACCACAGCCCGATGGGCAAGGACCTGCTCTCCCCCGGCGGGTCCTACGGCAAGAACGGGACGACGAAGCTCGACTTCGTGTCGCTGTCGCTGGCGCTGGTGCTCGGCGTCGCTTCGCTGCCGCACGTGCTGATGCGCTTCTACACCGTGCCGAACGCCCGCGAGGCGCGCCGCTCGGTGGTGTGGGCGACCGCGTGCATGTTCGTGTTCTACCTGTGCACGCTGGTGATCGGCTTCGGCGCGGCGGCGATCGTCGGACCGGACGAGATCAAGGCCGCGCCCGGCGGCGAGAACTCGGCCGCGCCGCTGCTGGCGCTGCACGTGGGCGGGACGGTGCTGCTCGGCGTGATCTCGGCGGTCGCGTTCGCGACGATCCTCGCCGTGGTGGCCGGGCTGACGCTGACCGCGTCCGCCTCGTTCGCGCACGACGTCTACGCGAACGTCATCAAGCGCGGCAAGGCGGAGCCGGAGGACGAGATCCGGGTCGCCCGGCTGACCGCGGTCGTGATCGGCGTGTTCGCCATCGTCGGCGGCATCCTCGCCAACGGGCAGAACATCGCGTTCCTCGTGGCGCTCGCGCTGGCGGTGGCGGCGTCGGCGAACCTGTCGACCCTGCTGTACTCGCTGTTCTGGAAGCGGTTCAACACCACCGGCACGCTGTGGAGCATCTACGGCGGGCTCATCGCGTGCGTCGTGCTGGTGCTGTTCTCGCCGGTGGTGTCGGGTGCGCCGGACTCGATCTTCCCGAGCATCGATTTCCACTGGTTCCCGCTGAAGAACCCGGGCCTGGTGTCGATCCCGGTGTCGTTCCTGTGCGGCGCGATCGGCACGTTCGTCGGCCGCTCGAAGGGCGACCCGGCCAAGCACGCGGAGATGGAGGTCCGGTCGCTGACCGGCATCGGCTTCGGCTCCTGACCCGCTGAGCACGAAAAAACCGCGGCGCCCGGACTTCCGGGCGCCGCGGTTTTTTTACTGCTCAGAAGACGTCGCGCCCGGCCTGCACGCGGTGGGTCACCCGGCGCTCGACGACGAACGACACGAACGGGACGCACCCGGCCAGCAGGACCAGGACGGTGCTCTTGATCGACCAGCGGGCCTTGATCGCGAGGTCGATGGTGAGCACCAGGTAGATCATGTAGAGCACGCCGTGGATCGGCGAGTACACCTGCGCGGGCGTCGCGTTGCCGAAGCCGTACTCGATGATCATGGTGGCGCACAGGGCGAGCAGGCCGACGCCGGTCACGTACGCGCTGGCGCGGAACCGCGTCAGCGAGCCGGACACCTTCGACTGGCGGGTCGGGGCGGCACCGTCGGTGCTGGTCGTCATGGGAGCGTCCTCACTTCCGCGGGCGTTCAGGACTGCTGGTCGCGGGCGTTGAGCTCGCGCAGGTAGCGGTTGTAGGCGGCGAGTTCGTCGTCTTCTTCGACGGGAGCCGCGGCCGGTCGCGGCGCGGGCACGCGAACCGGAGCCGGCGCTGGCGCGGGCTGGTCGGCGGCTTCCTCTTCGCGTTCGCGCAGCTTCTTGATGCGCCAGAACATGAACGCGGGGAAAAGCCCGAAAAGCGGCCATTGCAGCACGTAGCCGAGGTTCTGGAAGGTGCCGGTGGCGGACGTGAACCGGTCCCACTGCCACCAGGCCAGCCCGCAGCACAACGCCAGGCTCACGACGCTCGTGGCGACGATCATGAGCCGGCGCCCGAGCGGGGACACGGCCGGGCCGGGATCTGCAGGCACGGTATCGACGCTAGCACTGGCGCGAGGAAGCGTTGCTGAGAGGCGGCGAGGTCGTGACCGGGGCCCCACCCGGCGCACCGGCCGCTGCGTCCGGACGGCTCCGCAGGTCAGCTCCGGATCAACCGCCCCAATGCCGCGTTGGGTGCATGCCACGCACCGAACGCCGCATTGGGTGCGTCTGACGCACCCAATGCGGCATTGGGGCGGTCCTCAGCCGAGCCGAGTCGGGTGCGGAGGCTGCGAGGACGAAGCGGCGCGGAGCCGGAAGGTCAGCCCGCTTGCGCCTTCTGCGCCGCCTTCGCGTAACCGTCGGCCAGGCCGAAGACCTTCTGCGCGTACTCCGTCGAGTTGTTGTACGACAGGATCCCCGCCCACCAGCCCGCCGGGCTGGCCATGTCGCGGCCGCCCGCGCACAGGTAGCGAGCGGCGGTGAGGGCGGCGTCGTCGATTTGCTGCGGGTCGGCGCGGCCGTCGCCGGTGGCGTCGGACGCCCATTTCCGCCAGGTGCCCGGGATGAACTGCATGGGGCCGACCGCGCGGTCGGCGACCGGGTCGCCGTCGAGCTGGCCGCCGTCGGTGTCGCTGATCGCGCGGACGCCGGAGGAGCCGTCGAGCGGGACGCCGATGATCGGCTTCGACGGGCGGCCGTCCGCGCCGAGGACCGCTCCGCCGTATTGGCCGTGGTTGGACTCGATGCGGCCGATGCCGGCGAGCGTCGCCCAGGAGATGTGGCAGCCGCGGTCGACCTCGCGCATCGCGAGTTCCGCGTTGCCGTACGCGCGCACCGCGCGGGCCGGGATGCCGGTGGCCGGCCCGACCTTGTCCGCCCAGCTCTGCAGCGGGTCGCCGCCGGTCGGTCGCGCCGACTGCGGTGCCGTGCCCTGGTCCGCCGCCCCGCCCGCGGCGACGGCGCTGACCGGCGCGATCGAACCCGGCTTGACGTCGACCGCCTTGACGCTCAGCGCCGGAATGTCGGTCGTGGTGGGACTGGCCGCCGGGGCGGCGGCCCTGGTGACGATCCAGACCCCGCCGCCCGCGACCGAGAGCACCGCGACGACGACGGCGAGCCGCACCGCGAGCGCGGCGCCGTGACCGCGGCGGGCGGGCGAGGGGGCGGCAACGGGAGCTGCGGTCTCGTCCCCGGTCGGCGCGGTGTCGGGGGTCTGTCCGGTGGCGGGCACGAAACTCCGGTCCTCCAGCATGGCTTGGGGTTCGCAACACTCAACGAGCCCGCGCAGGTTAGCGTTACGCACGCATCGCCATGGCCCCCGCCACGCCGGTTCACCCAGCCGGGTAATCCGGGTTCCGTCAGGTGGACGGCCGCCGCCACACAAACCCCACTAGCCCCATGCCGGGGGCGGGTTTGGCCGAAGGAATGTCCGCCGCCGTTCAGGCTGTGCCGCCGCGGATCGCCGACCGGCCACGCGACAAGAAACCTCCGCCGCCGTCCAAGCGACACCACCGCGGATCGCCGACCGGCCACGCGACAAGAAACATCCATCGCCGTCCGGGCGACCACCGCAATTCGCCGACGAGCCACGCTGCAAGGAACTTCCGCCGCCGTCCAAGCGACACCACTGCGGATCGCCCACCGGCCGCGCGGTCTCGCCGACCAGACTTTCGCCGCGCATCGACCGCTGCTGCGGTGTCCGGCCGCGGCCAGGCGACACCGTCGAAGAAAACACCGGCAAAGAAAAACGTCCGCCGCATGCGGCTTAGGCGCTCCCGAGCAAAGGAGTGCTTCCACCGCACCGCGACGGGCGTCTCGCCGTGTTGCCTGGCCGATTCGCCGACCAGGCAACACAGCTGTCAAACAGGCTTCTTCTTTCGCCGCGCGAGCTGCGCGAGAACGGTCAGGCGGGCTTCTGCTGCCGCGCCAGCCGAGCGACGCACCACGCGGGCGCGCTGCCCCGGCGGAGATGCTGCAGCACCGTCATCGGGCCGAGCCGCCGGGCCAGGTCGGACGGCGCGAGACCGGCCGCCCGGTAGTCCAGGGCTCGCTGGTCCAGCGGGCTGATTCCGGCGTCCCACCACTGCTGCGCTTCGGCGACGTCGCCGACCATCTGCCACCAGCCCGCGGCGGCGACGAGCAACTCTTCTGGGACCTCCGGCAGCCGGGCGCGCATCGCGTCGAGGTAGCCGGGGTCGGCGGCCTCGACCGGGGCCCAGCGGGCGGGTCCGGACCGGGCGCGCTGGCCGGGAATGCCGGGCGGAGCGGCCGGCGCGTCGGCCAGCCAGGCCGAGGCGATGCGATCGACCTCCTGCTCCTCAGGGGTCTTCTCGCGCTCGGCCGACCACTGCCGGATCAACGCGTCCACTCCGGGATCTCCGGTCATCCCTGCCTCCTCATCGGTCCCCGACGGGCAGGCCTTTCGACCGCCTGCCCCGTTGCGCGTCCACGACTGGCACCCCACGCGTGACCGGGCCGAATACCCGCCGTGACCCGGTTCCCGGGGGACCGGAGAACCGGCTGATCACGCAATGTGAGCACCGTAGGGCGGCACCTGCTTTCTCCGCCATACCCCCGGCCCCGGAAATTCCGTGACCAGGAGGTTTCAGGGGCCAATCCACCCGGATGGTCGAGCGAAGTGCCCGAATCCCGGGATCCGGTGACGATGCGTGACTGGTTGGCCGGACGGACGCGCGGAGGCGTCCCGGCGAAGGGAAAGAGCGGGTCAGGCGAAGAGGCTCTTGAAGAAGGTGACGATCGCTTCGGCGCCGTCCTTGAGCCAGCCGAGCACGCGGTGCACGAAGGCCGCGGAGTTGGTGGGCTGCGTGATCAGGAAGAACAGCACGAGCGCGACCACTCCGATCACGACGATCTTCTTCAGGCCGCTCGACATGGCTTCGTTCCCCTCCGCTCACCCGGCGTCCGGTCGGACGCCGGCCCCGCCTCGGCAGAGTCGGCTCCCACTGTAGTGACGGCGCGGCGGAATGGCCCGTCGCAGGCCCCGATCCAGCCAGAAAGCTCACGGCCGGGTGACACCGGTCACCAACGGGTGATCAAGTCCCGGACGGCGCCCCGGTAGGCTCCGCCGATGGACGACGGCGCAGTGACTCTCCGCCCCGTGCGCGAGTCCGATCTCGGTCTGCTGGAGGCGCTGACCAACGACCCGGAGACGGTCGGCGAGCACCAGTGGTTCGGCTGGCACGACCCGGGCTACATCCGGCGGCTCTGGCGCGAAAACGGCATGCTGACCACCGACAACGGCATGCTCGTCCCCACGCTCGACGAACGCCCGCTCGGGCTCGTGTCCTGGCATCGCACCCGGACCGGCCCGCACACCTACTGCTGGAACATCGGCATGGTCCTGCTGCCGGAGGCGCGCGGGCACGGCCTCGGCGCGCAGGCGCAGCGGGAACTCGTGCGCTACCTGTTCGCGCACACGCAGTTCAACCGCGTCGAAGCCAGCACGGAGGTCGGCAACCGGGCCGGGCAGCGTTCGCTGGAGAAGGCCGGATTCACCCGCGAAGGGATCCTGCGCGGGTTCGACTTCCGCGACGGACAGTGGCGCGATCACATCCTTTATTCAGTGATCCGGACCGATCTGCCGGCGTGACAGCGGCCGCTCGGGGTTCGTGCCGAGCCTTCGCCCGGCACGAACCCGCGTCGATCAGCCTTCGCCGGTACCGACCTCCGGCGGTCTGGAGCGGCCGCGTCGAGGCCAACACTCACAAGATCGCCCCGGCCTCCCGCAGCGCCGAAACCCCGGCGTCGTCATAACCCAGCTCCGCCAGCACTTCCGCGGTGTCCGAGCCCTTCTCGTGCGGTGCTTCCGGCGTGGCGGCGGGCGTCCGGTCGAATCGCGGCGCCGGCGCGGGCTGCACTGTGCCGCCGATGTCCACGAACGTTCCGCGCGCCGCGTTCTGCGGATGCTCGGCGGCCTCCCACGGCGACAGCACCGCGGTGAGGCACGCGTCGGTGCCTTCCGCCCGCGCGACCAGTTCGTCGCGCGTGAACCGGCCGACCGCTTCCTCCAGGATCTTGCGCAGCCGCGGCCACTGGCTCTGGTCGACGTGCATCGGCAGGTCCTCGTTCTCCAGCCCGAGCACCTTCACCAGATCGGCCCAGAACCGCATCTCGATCGCGCCGATGGCGACGTACTTGCCGTCCGCGGTCTCGTACGTGTCATAGAACGGGGCACCGCCGTCGAGGAGGTTTTCGCCGCGCTCCCCCGGCCACACGCCTGCCGCGCGCATCCCGTGCAGGCTCGTGGTGAGCAACGCCGCGCCTTCCACCATCGACGCGTCCACGACCTGCCCTCGCCCGGACGTCGTGCGCTCGTGCAGCGCGGCCAGCACGCCCATCGCGAGCATCAAGCCGCCCCCGCCGAAGTCGCCGACCAGATTGAGCGGCGGCACCGGGCGTTCGCCTGCCCGGCCGATCGGGTCGAGCGCGCCGGCGACGCCGATGTAGTTGATGTCGTGCCCGGCCGCCGACGCGAGCGGACCGTCCTGGCCCCAGCCGGTCATCCGGCCGTACACGAGCCGCGGATTGCGCGCGTGCACCTGCTCCGGGCCGATGCCCATCCGCTCCGCGACGCCCGGCCGGAAGCCTTCGATCAGCACGTCGGCGCTTTCGGCCAGCTTCAGCACCACTTCGACGCCCTCGGGCGTTTTCGTGTTCACGCCGACCGAACGCCTGCCGCGGGCAAGCGGGTCGTTCGGGATGCCGAGCACGTCGGAGCCCGGGGTGGCGCGGTCGACGCGGATCACGTCGGCGCCGAGGTCGGCCAGGATCATGCAGGCGAACGGAGCCGGCGCGAGCCCGGCCAGCTCCACCACCCGCAGCCCGGCGAGCGGACCTTGCTTCACAGGTAAGTCCTTTCGCAGCAACAGATTTCAGAGCGTGCGGGAGATGATTTCCTTCATGATCTCGCTGGTGCCGCCGAAGATCCGCGAGATCCGCACGTCCGCCCAGGCCCGCGCGATCGGGTACTCGGTCATGTAGCCGTAGCCGCCGAACAGCTGCAGGCAGTCGTCCACGACCTTGTTCACCCGCTCGGTCGTCCAGAGTTTCGCCATCGCCGCGCCCTGCACGTCGAGTTCGCCGCGAAGGTGCCGTTCGATGCACTGGTCGAGGAACGCGCGCGAAACCGCGGCTTCCGTCGCCGCCTCGGCGAGCTTGAACTTCGTGTTCTGGAAGTTGAAGATCGGACGGCCGAACGCCGTGCGCTCCTTGGTGTAGTCGATGGTCAGGTTCACCGCGGCTTCCAGGCCGGCGACCGCGGTCACGGCGATGATCAGCCGTTCCTGCGGCAGCTGCAGCATCAGCTGGATGAAGCCCTGGCCCTCGGCGTCGCCGAGCAGGTTCGCGGCGGGCACGCGGACGTCGTCGAAGAACAGCTCGGCGGTGTCCTGCCCCTTGAGCCCGACCTTGTCGAGCACGCGGCCGCGGCGGAAGCCCGGGGTGTCGGTCTCGACCACGATCAGCGAGACGCCCTGCGCGCCGGCGTCCGGGTCGGTCTTGCACGCGACCACGACGAGGTCGGAGTGGAAACCGTTGGTAATGAAGGTTTTCGCGCCGTTGATGACGTAGTGGTCGCCGTCGCGGACCGCGCGGGTCTTGATGTTCTGGAGGTCTGAACCAGTGCCCGGTTCGGTCATCGCGACCGCGCCGACCATCTCGCCGGTGGCCATCTTCGGCAGCCACTCGCGCTTGCGTTCCTCCGACGCGTACGCCAGGATGTAGTGCGCGACAATTCCACTGTGGACGGTGACGCCCCACGCGCTGTCCCCGGCGCGAGCCTGCTCCTCGTACAGCACGGCCTCGTGCGCGAACGTGCCGCCGCCCCCGCCGTACTCCTCCGGGATCGACAGGCACAGCAGGCCGAGCTCGCCCGCCTTGGTCCAGATTTCCCGGTCGAGCTTCTTCTCCGCCGCCCAGCGCTCCTGGTTCGGCACGAATTCCTTCTGCAGGAACGACCGGGCGAGCTCCCGGAGGTCCTCGAGTTCGGTGGTGCTCCACGAGCTCTTCTGGGTCTGCAACGGCACGGCTGGGCCTCCCGCGAACTGGAAAACATGACGCTTGGCAGGTAAGTTCTGAGCGGAATGTACATCCCATCCGTCCGGTACGTAAAGCAGGAGCTGCGATGACTGAGGTCGCCCGGGGACACCGCACCCAGGCCGAACGCCGCGAGCAGACGCGCACCGCCCTGCTGGACGCGACGATCGACTGCCTGGTCGAGATCGGGTACTCGCGGGCGTCGGTGCAGGAGATCTGCACCCGCGCGGGCGTCTCGAAGGGCGCGGTGCAGCACTACTTCGCCACGAAGGCGGAGCTGATGGCCGCCGCGGTCGAGCACCTCACCACCAAGCTGCGCACCCAGCTCGCCGCCTCGCTCGGCTCGCTGCCGGGCGGCGCGTCCGGCGTCGCGGCGGCGATCGACCTGCTGTGGGAGGGCTACTCGGGCACGCTTTCCACCGCGGTCACCGAGCTGTGGGTCGCCGCCCGCACCGAGCCGGAACTGCGCGCCGCGATCCGCCCGGTCGACCGCGCACTGGGCCGGGCGACGCTGGGACACATCAGCGAAGTCGCGGGCGACCTGCCGAAAGAGCGCGCGGAGATGCTGTTCTGGCTCACCGTCAACCTCACCCGAGGCCTCGCCCTCGACGCCGAACTGGGCGGCGACCCGCGCCGGCGCCGTCAACTGCTGGAGGAGTGGAAGCGGATCGCCGTGCTGCTGTATTCGGGCGACTAGTTTCCATACCGCCGGTATGGTGTACTCGTCGGTAACACCCGGCCCCGCACGGAAGAAGGTGCGCTCGATGACGAGTACGACCCCGGCGAACCTCACCGGCCAGCCCCTGCCCGCGACCGTCGGCGGTGTGGCAGGCGCTCCGTCCGCGGCCCGCGCGGCTGCGCTGGTAGCCCGCGTGACCGGCGGCGCCGACAACGCGCCCGTGCAGATGACCGCGCCTTTCACCGGACAGCCGATCACCTCGCTCCCCCAGGCCGACGACGCCGAAGTACGCGCCGCCTTCGCCTCGGCCCGCGAGGCCCAGCGCGAGTGGGCAGCCCTGCCGGTGACCCGGCGGCAGCAGTTCCTCCTGCGCCTGCACGACCTGGTGCTCGCGCGCCAAGCGGAAGTCCTCGACCTGGTCCAGGTCGAAGCAGGCAAGGCCCGGATCGACGCGTTCGACGAGGTCAGCGCCACTGTGCTGGTCGCGGCCTACTACGGCAAACACAGCGCGAAGATCCTCTCCCCGCGCCGCGCGCCCGGCGTGATCCCGGGCCTGACCCGCGCGGGCGAACTGCGGCACCCCAAGGGCGTCGTCGGCATCATCTCGCCCTGGAACTATCCGCTCGCGCTGACCGCGATGGACGTCTTCCCGGCGCTCGCCGCCGGAAACGCGGTAGTACAGAAACCGGACAACCAGACCGCGCTGTCCGCGCTGTGGCTGCAGGAACTGGCCGAGGAAGCCGGGCTGCCCGCAGGCCTGTGGCAGATCGTGCTGGGCCGAGGCTCGCAAATCGGCGACGCGCTCCTGGAGGAATGCGACTACCTCTGCTTCACCGGCTCCACCCCCACCGGCAAAGACCTGGCAGGCCGGATCGCACAGCGGCTCACCAGCTATTCGCTCGAACTGGGCGGCAAGAATCCGATGATCGTGCTGCCGGATGCGGACATCCCCAAAGCCGCAGCAGGCGCGGTCACGGCGTGCTTCTCGTCAGCAGGCCAGCTGTGTGTCTCGGTCGAGCGGATCTATGTGCACGACAGCATCCGCGAGGAGTTCACCCGCGAATTCGTGGCGCGGACGGCCGCGTTGCGGCTGGGCGGCTCGCTGGACTACCACGCCGGGATGGGGTCGTTGACCTCGAAGAGCCAGCTGGAAACCGTGTCCGCGCACGTGGAAGACGCCCGGGCGAAGGGCGCGAAGGTACTGACCGGCGGACGGCCCCGACCGGACCTCGGCCCGTTGTTCTACGAGCCGACGGTGCTGACGGACGTCCGCCCCGGAATGACCCCGTTCGCCTCGGAAACCTTCGGCCCGGTGGTGTCGATCTACGGGTTCAGTGACGTCACGGACGCGATCGAGCGAGCGAACGACACCCCGTTCGGCCTGAACGCGAGCGTATGGACGCGAAGGGGCCGAGCAGGCTGGGAAGTCGGCGCACGCCTGAAGGCCGGAACGGTCAACGTGAACGAGGGCTACGCAGCAACCTTCGGAACGGTCGGCGTCCCCATGGGCGGCATGAAGGAATCCGGTGCCGGACGCCGCAACGGCGCGGAAGGCCTGCTGAAGTACACGGAACCGCAGTCAATCGCCGTGCAGCGAGGAATGGGACTGCGACCGCCCAAGGGAGTGCCAGGTTCCGTGTGGGCCCGATTCATGACGGTGAGCATGAAACTGCTGCGGCGCCTGCCGGGCCGCTGAGGTGTCCGTGAGGGGAACTTTCACGGACTTGGAGTCTCTCAGGGGTTCCCCTCACGGACAGCCATTCCCTCAAGGGGCCCCTCACGGAACCAGATTCCCTCAAGGAGCCCTTCACAGACGACCCGCTCACCACCCCGCCGCGATGCGCCCCAATGCCACATTGGGTGCGTCTCATGCACCCAATGTGGCATTGGGGCGCTAGCCCCACCCACCAACAAACCGCACCGGTGCACCCAAGGTTCGAGGCACCCAGCCCCACCCCCGCACCCCGATATGAAGCGTCCCTGCGGTCTGGGGGTGCTTGTCAAGGCGGGAAAGATGCCTTGACAAGCAACCCCCAACCCGCAGCAAAAAAAAGCATAGGGGGGGCCCACCCAAAAAAAAAGAGCAA
>NZ_JBSFNS010000105.1:0-29457 GCF_053587275.1 Amycolatopsis sp. NPDC003676 | reverse complement strand
GCTGACGCTCTCGATCCTGTGGGTGGCAAGGCATCTTTCCCGCCTTGACAAGCACCCCCAGACCGTCAGCACACTCAAGCTTCGGGGTGCCCCACGCAACCACCGCCTGCAACGTCGCCGCCAGGCGACGAGCAGAACCCCGACGAAAACCTCACCCAGCCCGCAACCCGGCCAACTCCGTCCCCGCCACCCCCACCGCATACCTCAACTGATCCTCCCGATGCTCACTGGTGATGAAGAACCGCAACCGGGCTTGCTGCTCTTCCACTGCTGGATACAGAATCGGATCCACCACCACGCCGCGTTCGTACAATGCCGTCGCCAGCCTCAACGTGGTATCCGAACCCCCGACCACGCAAGGCACGATCGGCGTGTCCCCAGCTGACCCGGTAGGTAGTCCGACTGCCGTAGCCAACTCCAAGAACAACCTGGAATTATCCCGCAGTCGCGCCAATCTCTCCGGCTCCTCCTGCAGGATCCTCAGCGCCGCAAGGGAAGCCGCCGCGTTGGCTGGAGTGATTCCCACGCTGTAAACAAAACCTGGCAACGAATACCGCAGCCAGCGGACCGTCCTCGCTGAACCGGCCAGATAGCCTCCGCAACCGGCCAGCGACTTCGACAGGGTTCCCATCCAGAGATCGACGCCAGAACGATCAACGGCGAAATGGTCGCCGACTCCGGCTCCGCGTGGGCCCATCGTGCCGATGCTGTGCGCTTCATCGACCATCAGCAATGCGCCATAGCGTCGCTTAAGTTCAATCAGCGCAGGCAAATCGGCGACATCGCCGTCCATGCTGTAGACGCCTTCTACGACGATCAACACTCGCCGGAACCGCGATCGTGATCGACGCAGCACGTCCTCCAGTCGTGCTGTGTCGTTGTGCGGGAACGGTTGCCGCGTGGCACCGGACAGTGCGCAGCCTTGCAGGATGCTGTCGTGTGCCAGCGAATCATGCACGATCAGGTCGCCTGGGCCGACCAGGTGGCCGATCGCGCCGACATTCGTCGCGTGGCCGCTCACCAGGACGAGGCTGTCCTCGACGCCTAGGAACGCGGCCAGCTCCGTCTCCAGGTCACGGGACAGGTCGCGGTCTCCAGCCAGCAAGCGGCTGCCGGACACCGAAGTCCCGTATCGTTCGACGGCCTCGTGCACCGCCGCGGTCACCGCCGGATGACCGGCCAGCCCTAGGTAGTTGTAGCTGGAGAAGGACAAATACGCACGGCCGGACACCGATGTTGTGGCGTCCATCCGTCCCTGATGCTTGCGGAAGTACGGATTCGGCACGCCTAGGTCGTCGAATTCCTTCAGCCGTGCATCGATCGCCGCTGCCTCTGGGAACTCTTCGATCGCCGCGCTCGTTGGATCCCACGACGGAGCCGGTGTGTCCGGCACTGGAGCAGCAGACACCAAAGCCGTTGCGGGAGCGAGCAAACCCGCTACCGCGCCTACGGTCAGCGCGCCCGACTGCTCGACTTCCAGCGGCAAGCCGGGAAATCGCTTGCGCAGCCGGCCTTCCAGTTCAGTCAGCATCAGCGAATCGAAGCCTAGATCGTCCACGAGCAGCTGCCCGGCGTACAACTCGGTGACCGGGAATGCTGTCGTCCGTGCGACTTCTTCAAGCACCACAGCCAGCACGTCCCGGGCGGACGTCGTCTCCGCTGCCTCCTCGACCGGCGCTGCAGTGGCGCCAAGAGGTTCCAACGTCTGCGCCTTGGCCAGCTTCGCGTCGTCGACGACCCAGTGGCGTCGCGGGCTGAGCGGGCTCGGTGGCAGCGTGCAGTGCGGCAGGCCGTTCGCGGCCGGTCTTAGTCCGGTGCCGGTCACCGCGCGCGGAGCCAGCTCAAGAGGGACGCCGTCCTCGGTCGGCTCTTCCCCCGGTGACACCACGCCAGCGAACACACCGGGGGCCAGTTCGCCGTTCTGCCCGGATTCCAGGGCGACTGACGCGTCGACGAGTTTGGCGATCGCGTCAGCGACATCGTCCGCGGCTACTGCGAGCCGCTCCGGGAAGAGCGTCCGGCGGGCGAGAGTGCCTGCTACCGCCGCCAGCGGCGGAGTCTCGCTGCTGAGCGCATCAGCCACTTCACGGGCGTGCCGAGCAAGTCCGGCGCGGTCCCGCGCGGTGAGCAACAGCAGGCGCGGCGTTTCGGCGGACGGAGATTCCTGTGCGGCCTCCTCGATCACCACGTGCACGTTCGAGCCGCCGAAACCGAACGCGCTGACTCCCGCTCGGCGCGGTCCGTCGCTGTCCCACGGGGTGATCTGGCCGGCTACCTGGAGACCGGCTTCTCGCAGCGGCAGATGGTCCGCTTGCTCGAAATCCGGCTGCGGCAGAATCTGTCCCTTGTGGACGGACAAAATGGACTTGATCAGTCCGGCGATTCCGGCGGTGCCAAGGGAATGGCCGACCACTGACTTCGCCGCGCCGAGATACGCCGGGTCCTCCGCGCCGCGGCGCAGTTCGGTCAGCGCGCCGATCTCCACATCGTCGCCGACCGCGGTCGCGGTGCCGTGTGCTTCCAGGAAACCGACCGACGCAGGGTCGACTCCCGCGTCTTGGTAGGCCCGCCGCAATGCGCGCAGCTGGCCGGATTCCTGCGGCATCATGCCGCCCTTGACGGTGCCGTCATTGGACAATCCGACGCCGCGGATCACCGCGTACACCCGGTCTCCCGCCGCTCGTGCGTCCGAGAGCGGGCGCAGCACCAGGACGCCCGCCCCCTCGCCGAGCACGAAACCGTCGGCCCGGCGGTCGAACGGGCGGCATTCGCCGGTGCGCGAGATCGCGCCGATCCGGCACAGGCCGACGAACAGGTCCGGGGCCAGGACCAGCTGCGCGCCGCCTGCGACGGCGATCCGGCATCTGCCCGCCCGCAGCGCGAACACCGCGTTCGCCACCGCGGTCAGCCCGCCGGAGCAGGCCGAGTCGAGCGCGTAGCTCTCGCCGTGCAGGTCGAAGACGTTGCTGATCGAACTCGGCCCCATGTTGAGCAGCAGTCCGGCCATCGCGGTGGCGTGCAGGCCGCTGACCGCGGACGCCGCCTCGGCCATCGCCGGATCGCCCGCCCGGCCGAACTCGCCGCCGATCAGCTGCTTTAGTCGCAGGTGCAACGTGCTCATGTCGCGGTAACCGCTGTCGCTGAGCGACATGATCACCGACGTGTCGTCGCGGTCGAAGCCCCCCGCTTCCCATCCCGCGTCCTGCAGCGCTTCCCGGGTCAAGTCGACCAGCAGCCGGTGCTGCGGGTCGAGCGATTTGGCCCGCCGCGGCGGGATCTTGTAGTGCCCCGCGTCGAAGTCGCCGACGTCCTCCAGCAGCGCCATGCGGTCGGAGTAGACCGCGGTGCTGTCCCGGAAATCGTCGTTGTAGAACGCTTCGCGCCGCCACCGCGAATCCGGCACTCGCCGAAACTGCGGTTTGGGCTCGCTCAGCAGATCCCAGTACTCGTTGACGTTGCGCGCTCCCGGAAAACGGCATCCCATTCCGACAACGGCGATGTCCTGGCTATTTTCGGATTCTTCCCACCCAGATGCAGCAGACCCCATGGCATGACTTCCTCGTGCCGATTCCCACCCAGTCGACACCGAGATTGCCCGTTCTTACCCGGTTTTTCAAGGGCATTGGGCAATCTGCGGAGGAATGCACAGACAACTCAACTCACGGTAGCCAAGCGATCACGCCACCAGGCCACGGTCGCGGCGAATTGATCTTTCTCCGCCGTCGGTTCGATATCGAAGAATTCCTGTGCCGCACGGGAATCCAGGACAAACGGGCGGTCGAACTGGTAGCGGACCTCCCCCAACTCGCGTAACAGCGGCGAAACGAGGGAGGCCGCCCGCAGTAACATCGGAGAAAGGCGTTGCACTGGCACCGGAGGCACTCCGGCCGCCTCGCACAACAGCGCCACCATCACCCGGGCGGACCGCGGCGGACCAGTCGGCACATGCCACGCCTTGCCCCACGCTTTTTCTTCCCGCGCGGCCGCGACCAGCGTGCGCGCGACATCGGGAAGGTAGCTCCAACTGTGCGGCGCGTCCGGATCGCCGAGTACCTGCACCTTTCGCCCTCGCAGCACGTTCGGCACTACGCGGGCGGCGAGATGTCCGCCGTCGGTCACTCCGGGGCCGAAGAAATCGGAGGCGCGCACCTCGACCATCCGGATGCGGCCCTCGTCGTGCAATGCGTGCAAATGTCCGGACAGCAAAGCCCGGATCCGACCCTTGGTCCCGGTGGCCGCGAGCGGCAGATTCTCAGTGAGCGGACCGTCGACCGGCCCATAGCCGTACAAATTCCCCAGCGACACCAGCAGCGCGCCGTTCGTTTCGGCCGCGGCGCAGATCGAGTCCAGCAGCGGCGGCCAATCCGTCGCCCACCGGTGATAAGGCGGGCTCGCGCAGCTGTAGATCGCGGTCGCGCCCTTGGTCGCCTCGATGAGCGCGGCCTGGTCGGCGGCATCGAGCGCGACGTGCTCCAGCCCCGGTTCGTTCTCTCGGGGCGAACGGGCGATCACCCGCACTCGCTCGCCTTGTTCAGCCAGCAAAGCCGCGGTGGCCGCCCCTGCCGGTCCGTATCCGAGCACCGCCTGAAAACCCATGGCGACACCCTAGCCACCAGCGCATCCCGTTGCGGCCGTTCACGAACCGGCCGTCCGCCGTTCACCGGACCGTCGCGGCGCACTGGTCTCGACCAGGCTGCCGACACCCCGGCTCCACCCGGAATTCGCCCAGGCCAGAACCCGTTTTCCGGCCCTAGTTCAGCACGTTGCGGTGGTGTATGGTCGCCGATCGTGAACAATTCCGCCAAGGTCGCCGCGCACACCGTTCCGCCCACCGGGCACTGACCGCAATCCGGGGGCGCGAGTGAACACCCTGAAGATCATTCTGTTCTCCTTGTCGGCGGTCTCCTCGTACGCGGCCTTGCTGTACAAGCTTTTCTCGATGCGCCGCTCGTGGCGCGACCCGGCCTACATCGTGCTGATGACGACGCTGATCCTGCAGTGCGTCACGTTCACCCTCGGCGCGATCTCGCTCAGCATCGGCTCGCTGTTCGGGATACCGAATCTGGCGATCTTGATCTTGCACCTGGCCGCGGTCGCGTACTGCATCAGCGCGCAGCTCCTCCTGATGCTGTGGGCGAATCCGCCGTCGGAGATCCGCGCCCAGATCCGCGCGTGGATCGTTTCCGGCGCGGTGCTGTTCGTGGTGCTGACCGTGCTGTTCTTCATCGGCAACAAGCCGGGCACGCCGGGCACCGCGTTCGCCGTGGGCAGCAAGGACCCGGTCATCCTCACCTACCTGCTGCTGTTCATCATTTCGCAGGCAGTGCCGTGCGTGACGATCTACCTGCAGTGCCTGCCGTACGCGCGAAGCACGTCGAGGGTGTGGCTGCGCCGGACGTTGCGGACCCTCGCGGTCGGCGCGGTGATCCTGTTCCTGTACTGCGCCACGCGCGCGGTGAACATCGTGAGCCCGGCGCTCGGCTGGCACCTCGGCACGTGGGCGATCGCGCCGTCGGTGTTCAGCGCGCTGGGCATCGTGATCGTGTCGTTCGGGCTGACCATGCCGTCGTGGGGCGAGCACGTGTCGTCGGTCGCGCGGTGGCAGCGCAATTACCGTTCTTATCGCGCGCTCTACCCGCTGTGGCACTCGCTGTACGAATCCTCGCCGGGCATCGCGCTGGAACCGCCAGCCGAGGGAGACACCGATCGGCGCTGGTCGGACTTGCACTACCGGCTGCATCGCCGGGTCATCGAGATCCGCGACGGCTGGCGCGCGCTGCGGCCGTACATGGATCGCGCCGACACCCCGAACGGCGACCAGGCGATGGCCGAGGCGCGCAAGATCCGCCAGGCGCTCGAGGCGAAGACGTCCGGCGTGACCCCTGCGGAAAACCAGGACAACGGCGCGTTCGACGACCACGACGCGAAGACGTTCGCCGCCGAAGTCGCCTGGCTCACCCAGGTTTCGGAGGCTTACGCCAAGCTCGCCTGAGCCGGAGCTTGCGGCTGCGGCTGGTCGCCCAGCAGCGTCTGGCCCTTCGTCAGCCACGCGAAACCGAACGCGAACACCGCGAGCGACTCAAGCCAGAGCGTCGGATGCAGGGCCGCGGTGGCGGCGCTGAAGAACAGGCCGTTGAGGACGATCAGCACCAGGCACGCGAGCATCACGATGCCGCACGTCCGGTAGATGGCGTTGCGCGAGCGTTTGCGCTTCGTCGGCGCGCCGTCGTGTTTGGTGAACAGGAAGAGGCAGAAGAACGCGAGGGTGAGGAAGAAGATCGCGGCGAACACGAGGTGCGCGACGCCGATCGCGTGCTGGGTGGGCGTCGGCGAGACCGGCTGGGTCGGGAACAGCGCGACGCCGATGCCGGCGATCGCCGCGACGTTCGCCGCGATGTCATCGACCCGGCCGTAACCGCGGTAGGCGATCAGGAAGACGCCGATCGCGCACAAGGTGCCGACGAAGACGTTCCGGAGATCGCTGTAGTAATAGCCGCTGAGCGAGCCGAGCAGGCCGCCGCCTTCCAGCAGCTCCTTCCCGACGATCACGACGATCGGCAGCAGGATCCCGAGCACCCCGATGGCGCGGCGAAGGAACAGGTAAGAGCGCACGAAAGCAGTCATGGCACGGCTCCCCGAAGTCGTGCACTCTTTGTACCTGTTCCGTCACCGGTTCACCGGGCAGACGGGGAAATCCACCGGTTCAGCCCAGCAGGTCGTCCAATTCCGCGAGAAGTTTCGCCTTCGGCCGGGCGCCGACGAACGACGCCACCGGGGCTCCGTCGCGGAACAGCATCAACGTCGGCAGCGCCATCACCTGGTAGGCGCGCATCGTTTCGGGGTTTTCGTCGGTATTGAGCTCGCGCACGGTGAGGCCGGGTCGTTCCGCGGAGATCTCGGCGAGCACCGGCGCGATCATCCGGCACGGCGGGCACCAGTCGGCGGTGAAGTCGACCAGTACGGGCTGGCCGTGCTCCAGGACGTCGGCGGCGAAGGTGGCGTCGGTGGTCATCGGGACTCCTCGGATTCAGCAGTGCAGGGGTCAGCCGGGCGCGCAGCGGCGGCGGCGAGCTTGTCGAGCAAGGCGGAACGGACCGCGGCGAGGTCGCGCATGCAGGCCTCGACCTCGTCCAGCTTCCGCCGGTACACCTCGACCGACGCCGGGCACGCGTCGCCCGCGTCGTGGCCGGTGCGGAGACAGTCGACGAACGGGCGGGTGTCGTCGAGGCTGAACCCGACCGTGCGCAGAGTCTGGATTTCCGTGACCAGCCGCAGGTCGTCCTCGTCGTACTCGCGATAGCCGTTCGCCGCGCGCGCCGCCGGGAGCAGGCCCTGTGCCTCATAGAAGCGCAGGGCCCGCGTGGTGGTCCCGGCCCGCTGTGCCAGTTCGCCGATCCGCATGTCTTCGACGCTAAACCTTGTCGCTGACGTCAAGGCAAGGCGTGCGCGCGAGGCTGCGGGTATTCGCGGAATTTGACCGCGTTCGCCGCTCGGGTGCCCATGTACGCGAAGACGCGGCGGCCGATCGGACCGGCGAGCTGGCGGTACATCTTGTTGCGCTTGCGCAGCTTCTCCTCGGTGGCCGGCACCAGGAAGTCGGCCGAACCGGCACCGTTGCGCTGTCCGACGCGGGCGGCCTTGCGCAGCCGCTGCTCGTAGCGGGCGAACGCGGTCGCGTGGTCGCCGCCGGCCGCGGCGAGTTCCCCGGCCAGGATCTGCGCGCCCATCATCGCGAGCCCGGTGCCGGATCCGCCCGGCCCGGCGCACCAGGCGGCGTCGCCGAGCAGCACGACCCGGCCGCGCGACCAGCTGTCGAGCTTGATCTGGCCAACGGTGTCGAAGTACAGGTCGGGCGCGTCGGCGACGGCGGTCAGCAGCTGCGGGAGTTCCCATCCGGCGCCGGCGAAGACCTCGGTGACGATGTCCTTCTGCCGGGCCAGGTCCGGGCGGCCGTAACCGTCCGGGTCGCCGCGGAAGGAGAGGCCGACGGTGACGGTCGCCGGGTCGAGGTGGCTGGTGACGATCGCGCCGAGGCCGGGTTCGTTGTAGAGCAGGCCCTCGTGGTCGAGGCGGAGGTGGTTGGGCGCGGTGAACCCGGCGACGTGGTAGCCGAGATCGGTGCGGAACTTCGCTTCCGGGCCGAACGCGGCCGTCCGCACGCCGGAGTGGATGCCGTCCGCGCCGACGACCAGGTCGAACCGGCGCGGGGCACCGTGGCGGAAGGTGACGTCGACACCGTCGGCGGTCTCGGTCAGCGAGGTGACGCGGTCGCCGAAGACGTACTCGGTGTAGCCCTTGGTGTGGTCGTAGAGGATGCGGGCGAGGTCGCCGCGCAGGACTTCCAGCTCGCCGTTGGTGAACCCGCTCGGCAAGGTGAAGGCGGGCTGCCCGGAGGGGTCGAGCTGCACCTGCTCGCGCAGCGCGGTGTCGAGCTCCCGCAGGTCGTCGAGCAGGCCCATCGCTTCGACGAGCTTCATCTGCTCGCCGCGGAAGTCGACGGCCTGCCCGCCCGGCCGCAGCTGCGGCGCGGCCTCGACGACGGTCACCGAATAGCCGTAACGGTGCAGCCAGTAGGCGGCGGACGGGCCCGCGACGCTGGCGCCGGACACGAGAACGGTCTTGCTGGTCATCTCTTGCTCCCCTGGATCGGTAGGCGATGCGGCAAGACTGCGGCGCACCGCTTACCGCGCCCGCACGGAGCGCTGACGGCCTCGGTCAGTCCTCGGCGAGCCGGGTCAGCATCCGGGAGAAGACGCGGCCGAGCAGCTCCAGTTCGGGGCCGCTGACCTGGTCGAAGAAGTACCGGCGCACGAGTTCGCCGTGCTGCCCTTCAGCAGCCTTGACCGCCGCCCGCCCGGCTTCGGTGAGCCGGACGTTCGCCCCGCGCGCGTCCTCGGTGCAGTTCTCCCGCGTGACCAGGCCGCGCTTGCACATCCGGCTCACGTGATGCGACAGCCGGCTGCGGTCCCATTCGACGGTCGCGCCGAGCTCCCGCATCCGCAGCACGCCGTCCGGTTCGTTCACGAGCGGGACGAGGAGGGCGTAGTCGGCTCCGGAGATCCCCGCGTCGCGCTCCAGCTGCCGGTCGAGCGCGCTGCCGAGCGCCCGTTGCACGCGCTGGTAGGAACACCAGACCTCGGCCTCGCGCCGATCGGGCACCACGTCCGCCATCCGACGATTCTACAAAGAGCGGACCGGATTTCGCGTCGGTGCGTAAGTTGGGAGAGTGACCAGGTCCGGGCGAGAAACCTTCTTTCGTGCCTTCCATGCGAGCCATCCGGCGGTTACGTCGCGCGCGTTCGGCGGCGGGCGGAGCGCCTGCGGGCGGTCGAGTTACGAGCTTCTCCGCGACGAGATCGCCGGTCCGGGGCGCGTGCTCGATCTGGCTTGCGGCGACGGATTCCTGCTTGACCTGCTTGCCGCGGCGGGACATCAGGCGATCGGGGTCGACGTGTCGAGCGTAGATCTGGCGCTTGCCAGGCAGCGTTCAGCAACGGTGGCGGAGGCACGGGCGCAGCAACTGCCGTTCGCGGACCACGCGTTCGATTCCTGCGTGTCGCACATGGCGTTCATGCTGATGAATGACATCGACCAGGTCGCCGCGGAGCTGGCGCGGGTGCTTCGGCCCGGCGGGCAACTCTCCCTCGTCGTCGGCGGCGGAGCAGCGGGAGACGAGGCGTACGGGCTGTTCGGCAGGCTGCTGCGGGAAATCCTCGCCGACGTCCCGGCGGAGCAGCGGTTGTCCCCGCTCGGCGACAAGCGCACCCGGAATCAAGCCGGATTGGACGAAGTCCTCTCCCCGGCTGGGTTCGCTCCCGTTCAGTGGCGCACCGAGGCGATCGACTTCAGCGGTTCGCTCGATCAGGTCTGGGATTTCGTTTCCGTCACCTACAACCTCTTCCCGCTCGGCGAAGCGGCATCCAACACGCTGAAGACCACCTTTTTCGCCGAAGCACCAGCACTGACCAGGCCCGACGGGTTGATTCCGCTTGTCTCCCAGATCCATCTCGCCAGCACCCACACTGTCCACAAAGGACGGTAAACCCGCCCTAGTGGCACCCGTCACCTTCTGGCAAGATCGAGGGCTCTGACGTCTCCAGTTCACGCCGAAGGGGCAGGGCATTGGGTCTGGGCAGGAAACTGGCCGTCGCCGCCACCGCGGTCACCGCGGCGACGGCGTTGTTCACCGCGACACCAGCGAGCGCCGCGTCCGCGGCGATCGACTGGAAGCCTTGTCCTACCGGGCAGGGCGCCGAATGCGGCAAGCTCACCGTGCCGCTCGATTGGGACCGTCCCGGCGACGGCACGATTCAGCTCGCGCTCGCGCGGCGCAAGGCCACCGATCCCGCGCACCGGATCGGTTCGGTGCTCATGGATCCGGGCGGGCCGGGCGGTGCGGGCGCGGGCGAGGTGCAGAGCGGCTGGACGCTGTCGCCTAAGGTCGCCGCGCGATTCGACACGGTCGGGTTCGATCCGCGCGGGGTCGGGGAAAGCACCGCGATCAAGTGCGGGCTCGACGAACTCACCGCGAAAAACCCGGTGCAGCCGAAGGATTCCGCCGAATTCCAGCAGCTGCTCTCGTACAACCGCGCGCTCGGCCGCAGCTGCGAGAAGATCACCGGGCCGCTCGCCACGCACTCCGACACGCGCAGCGTCGTGCGCGACATGGATGCCATCCGCGCCGCGCTCGGCGACAAAAAGCTCACCTATTACGGCGTTTCCTACGGCACGCTGATGGGCCAGCAGTACGCCGAGGCGTACCCGGGCCGGGTGCGCGCACTCGTGCTCGACAGCAACATGGACCACTCGATCCGCAGCACCTGGGAGTTCCTGAAGACGGAAACCCAGGCCACGCAAGAGTTGTTCGAGCAGTTCAGCGACTGGTGCGACCGCACGACGTCGTGCGCGCTGCACGGCCAGGACGTCAGCGCGGTGACCGCGGACCTGTACGCCCGCGCCGAACGCGGCGAACTCGGCACCCCGGACGACAAACTCGACCCGATGGCGCTGGTCGGCATCTACTCGCAGAACTTCTACGGCCCCACCTGGGGCAAGCTCGCGCAGACCCTGGTCAGCCTCCGCGACGGGAAGCCGCTCGGCTCGGCCTTCGCCAAGGACGACATCCCCATTCCGAACCCGTTCAACAGCATCTTCTGCTCGGACTGGCGGCTGCCGATCACGTCTTACCCGCAGCTCGACAGCTACCGCCGGGCGCTCACCGACGTATCGCCTGACCTGCACTTCTCGCCGCTGGGCTGGAGCGCCGCGGCCGGATGTGCGAGCTGGCCCGCGCCGGTGCGCAACCCGCAGCACCCGCTGTCGGTCCAGCGGGGTGTGCCGATGTTGATGCTGAACAGCCGTTACGACCCGGCCACGCCCTACAACTGGGCGGTGCGCGCGTCGCAGCAGTCCGGCGCTCCGCTGCTCACCTACGAGGGCTGGGGCCACGGCGCGTACTTCAAGAAGAGCCAGTGCGTCATCGACGCCGCGGACGCGTTCCTGATCGACGGCACGAATCCGGGCCGGGGCAAGCATTGCCCGGCGGTCGAGCCGAGCGTTCAGTCCAGGATGGACGGTCCGCGCGCACCGGCTACGCTGCCGTACTGAGACAGCCAAAAGCGGGGCCCTGATCGGATCAGGGCCCCGCTTTTTCGCGGCTGCGGCGGCTCAGTAGTCGTCACGCCCGGTGAACTGCTGCTCCAGCAGCTCGGCCGAACCGGCGACGAGTTCGAGCGGATCGGTGAACTCGTTGAGGTCGAGGTTCAGCAGCGGCAGCGAATGCCGCAGCACGAGGTGCTCGCCCATCACCACGAGCCCGCCGACCACCAGCGTCTGGCCTACCTCGCTCAGCACGGTGAGCAGATCGACCTCGTCCACCCGGGCGAACGGCGTCGCGATCTGCACCCAGTCCTCGCGCTGGTCGAAAATCTCCCGGGCGATCACCACGACCTGCGCCCGCCCCGTCGTCTCCGCGTCGTCGCCGAACAGGACCCGGATCCGGATTTCGCCCGGGTCGTCCCGGATCACCCGGTAGGTCTGCCTGATGTAGGCGACCAGGTCATTCCACTCCGCCACGCGCTTTCCTCCCGTTGGTAGGCAACGAAGATCAGCGTAGCGGGACAACCCGCGCGGAGATGAGCGTCAGAGCAACTTCCACGCTCCAGTGAGCGCCTCGCGCAGAATCTGCTCCATCTCGTCGAACTGCGGCTGGTCGCAGATCAACGGCGGCGACAGCTGGACGACCGGCTCGGCGCGGTCGTCGGCGCGGCAGTAGAGACCGCCCTCGAACAGTGCGTTCGAGAGATAACCGCGCAAAATCCGTTCCGATTCCTCGGCGGTGAAGGTCTCTTTGGTCGCTTTGTCCTTCACGAGTTCAATCCCGTAGAAGAAACCCGTGCCGCGCACGTCGCCAACGATCGGCAGATCGGTCAACCGGTCGAGGGTCGCCCGGAAGGCGGTTTCCTTTTCCAGCACATGGCCGTAAAGGTTCTCGCGCTCGATGAGATCGAGGTTGGCGAGCGCGACCGCGCACGAAACCGGGTGCCCGCCGTAGGTCGAACCATGCATGAAGGTCGCCTCGCCGCCGGCGAACGGTTCCATCAGCTTCTCGCTCGCGAGCACCGCGCCGAGCGGGGCGTAACCCGAGGTCAGGCCCTTCGCGGTGGTGATGATGTCCGGCTGGTAGCCATACCGCTTGGCCGCGAAGTCGTAGCCGACCCGGCCGAACGCGCAGATCACCTCGTCGGACACCAGCAGCACGTCGTGTTTGTCGCAAATCTCGCGGACGCGCTCGAAATAGCCCGGCGGCGGAACAAAACAACCGCCGGTGTTTTGCACGGGTTCGAGGAAAACCGCGGCAACCGTGTCCGCGCCCTCGAATTCGATAGCCTGCTCGATTTGGTCGGCAGCCCAGCGGCCGTACGCCGCGTAGTCGTCAGCGTGCTCGGGTGCGCGGTAGAAGTTCGTGTTCGGCACGCGCAAAGTGCTCGGCACGAGCGGCTCGAAATCGGCCTTCGCACCCGGAATGCCGGTGATGGACAACGCACCCTGCGAGGTGCCGTGGTACGCCAGCGCTCGGCTGATCACCTTGTGCTTAGTGGGTTTTCCGGTCAGCTTGAAGTACTGCTTGGCGAGCTTCCACGCCGTTTCCACGGATTCGCCGCCGCTGACGGTGAAGAACACGCGGTTGAGGTCGCCCGGCGAAGCTGCGGCCAGGCGCTCGGCCAGTTCGAGTGCGGGCGGATGCGCGTGGCCCCAGAGCGGGAAGTACGCGAGCTGTTTCGTTTGCCGCGCGGCGGCTTCGGCCAACTCCTCGCGACCGTGGCCGACCTGCACCGCGAACAGCCCGGCGAGGCCGTCGACGTAGCGCTTGCCGGTGTCGTCCCAGATGTAGGCGCCCTCGCCGCGCACGATCACCGGGAAGTGCTCGGCCTGGCTGTGCCGCGTGAAGTGCAGCCAGAGGTTGTCGTGTGCGGCGGCGCCCTGGCCGGTGGCGATCCCGGCGGGTTCGGCGGTCGTGGTCATGGCTCCTCGAAACGGGCCTCGAAGCTGCCGGCACGCACCGTGGCGTACCGGCCGGACTTCTCGGTTATCGCACGAGCCGACGCCGGTTGGCAAGCGGATCAGTCGCCCGGGCCACCCACAACGACTAATTTCATCAGTCTCATCGGAACAGATCTTCGGATTTCGTCGTCACCGACGGTGCGTGCCCCACTGGTAGGACTGTTTCCGCAGCTTCAGGTACACGAGCGTCTCCGCGGTGCGCACTCCGGGCAGCGTGCGGATGCGGTTGGAGATCACGTCGAGCAGCGCCTCGTCGTCGGCGCAGAGCACCTCGCACAACACGTCGAAGCGGCCGGCGCAGAGCACGACGTACTCGATCTCGTCCATTTCGGCCAGTGCGTCGGCGACCGGATCGAGCGGGCCGTCGACCGTGATCGCGACCATCGCCTGGCGGAAAAGCCCGATCTGCAAGGGATCCGACACCGCGACGATCTGGATGACGCCCGAATCGGACAGCCGCTGCACCCGCTGGCGGACCGCCGCCTCGGACAGTCCGACGGCCTTGCCGATCGTGGCGTACGGCCGCCGTCCGTCCTCTTGCAACTGGGCGATGATCTGCTTCGAGATGTCGTCGACCACCGGCGGCGCGGGCCGGTTCGGGTCCTGGCTCTGCATCCGGGGATCATCTCGGGTCGACCCCGCCGCGGGCAACCCTCAGGCGTAGCGAATGGTCGCCCAGAGTGTCCGGATCGTCCGTCAGCCAGGGTGGCGAACAACGGATTTCGTCGTCTTTCCAGCGTTGACAACGGCAAACCCGTCCTGTTCCATCCGTCGAATTCCAGCGCCGCCGACGGAGGGATCCCCATGCCGCCTCATCCGGTCCCCGTCCAGACCGACACTGCCGCCGGTTCGCCCGCGCCCCGCTCGCTGACCAGATCGATCGGGGTCGGCGGCGGAACCCTGCTGACGCTCAGCTGCGTGACCCCGGCGTCGTCGTTGTTCGTTCTCGTCCCGCCGCTGTTCGGCTCGCTCGGCACCGGCACCGCGCTGGCCATCGGGCTCGCCGTGCTGCTGTGCGTCGGGATCGCGTTCTGCTACTCCGAACTCGGCACGCTGGTCCCGAGTTCGGGTGGCGAGTACGCGATGGTGTCGACGGTGGTCAGCCGGTTCGCCGGATGGATCACCTTTATGTTGTCGTTCATCGTGATTCTCGTGGTGCCGCCGATCATCGCGATCGGGGTGGCTGATTATCTCGCGGTGGCCGTCCACCTCGATCCGTCCGTGGCGGGTGCGCTGGTGATGCTGGCGTCCACCGGGATGGGCCTGGTGAACCTGCGCTCGAACGCGTGGCTGACCGGGATTTTCCTGGTGATCGAGATCGTGGCGATTGTCGTGGTGTCCGTGCTCGGCTTCGCGCACAGCGACCGGCCTGCCTCGGTGCTCGTGCGGCCTAGCCTCGACGGCGTCCATCCGATCGCGCTGGTTTCGGTGATCGCCGGGCTGGCGGTGGCGTTGTTCGTGGTGCAGGGGTTCTCGACCGCGGTGTATCTCGCGGAGGAGATGCGGGAGCCGCACAAAACGGTGTCGCGGACGGTGTTCTGGACGCTCGGCATCAGCGCGGTGGTGATTCTGGTACCGGTTGTGGCGATCACGCTGGGCGTGCCGGATCTCGCGACGCTCGGGAATCTCGATCTGACCGCGCTTGTGGTGAGCTGGAGCAGTTCGACGTTCGGCACGATCGTCAGCCTGTGCATCGCGGCGGCGATCGTGAACGCGGTGATCGTGATGGTGATCCAGAATTCGCGCGTGCTGTACGCGTCGGGGCGGGATCGCGCATGGCCGGAGCCGGTGAACCGGGCGTTGAGTGTGGTGAGTCCGCGGTTTGGCGCGCCTTGGGTGGCGACGCTCGTGGTCGGTGTTTCGGAAGCGGTGCTGTGTTTTGTGCCGGTGGAAACGCTGAGCGGCGTGACCGGGGTGGCTGTGGTCGCGCTGTATCTGGCGATTTCGGTGAGCGTGCTGTGGGCTCGGCGACCGGCGCACCGGCGTCCGCAGGTGTGGCGGATGCCGGGATGGCCGGTGGTGCCCATTGTGGCGGTGCTGGCGCTCGGCTACGTGCTCGTGTCGCAGAGCCTGCTGGACCTGGCGATCACGGCTGGAGTGCTGGTGGCTTCCGCCGGGTATTGGTGGGGTTATCTGCGTCGGCGGTCGGATCGGTGGCTGGTCACGATTCCCTGACGCGGGCCCTGGTGAGAATGGACAGCTCGGTGGGGCGGAGTGCGTCGTCGCGTTGCCATTCGACTGGGATGTCTTTTTGCCGGACGTGTTCTCTCGGCTCGAGCAGGTGGTCTCGCAGGAGCGCGGCCATCTGCTCGGCGCTGAGGAACGTTAGCCAGGGTTCGCCGTGGGCGGCTGCTGCGGCCATGACCAGCTCCGCGTACGCCTGGCCTGCCTCGTCGCGGAGTTCGGCGGGGAGAAGGTGCTCGACGATGATTTCTGTTCCGGGGGCCAGGCCGCTGATCGCGCGGAGGGTTTGGCTGATCGCTTCCTCGGTGAGGTACATCGTTACGCCGAGCCAACTGACCAATGCTGGGCGGTTCGGGTCGAATCCCGCTTGGACAAGGTGACTGGTCAGCGCCGGGACCTTCTCGAAGTCGACGGCGACGAACTCGACGGTTTTGGGCGTGGTAATCCCGGCTTCGGCCAGCAGTTTCTTTTTCCAGTTCTGCGTGGCGGGTTTGTCCACTTCGAATACTCGCACGTGAGTTCGTCGGGCTTCGCGGTAGGCGAAGGAATCCAGGCCGGCACCGAGGATTACGTATTGGTCGACGGCCATTTCGGCCAGCCGGTTCTCGGTGTAGCGGCTGCGGGTGACGGCTGTTGCGCGGGCACCGGACAGGGCTGGATGGTCGCCGTAGGACCGGTGGTAGCCGAGCAGTTCTTCGGCGCGTTCTCCCAAGAAGCGGTGCGCGAGCGGATCGGTGAAGATTGCCGGGTGGTCGTCGACCAGCAGATGCGCAGCTCGCGCTGCGGCGGAGAGAAGAGCGGTGCGGCTGGGTTGCGCGTCGGGGGTCATGACTTCGGACTTTAACCCAGTAATGTCGGAGTATAGCAGAAAAATGACTTTTTCAAAAGAGCGGATCGGTTCCGTTTCGGCAACGGCGGTGAATTCCGCTCAGTCGCCGAGGGAGATTGTGTAGAGGGAGAACGGTTCGCCTCGGTGCGGGAAATCGTGGCGGCAGGCGAAGCCGAGCCGTTCCATCACCGCGCGGGAGCGGGCGTTGTGCACCTCGGTGAAGGAGACCACTTCCGTCGCGGCCGAGTTCTCGGCGCGGGCTAGGCCAGCGAGGTCGATCTCGAGCCGCCGGGTGCCGTTAACGTCCTGATAGGACAGTCAGCCTCGGCCGAGGAGTTCTCCGGATTCCCGGTGATGGGCCAGCCATTTGCCTACACCGTCGCGTCGCCAGCTTCGGTCGATCTCCGCAAGCGCGGGCCGATCAGGGCGAGGCGTTCGGTCTCCACCTCAAGCGGCCACCGTGGACGGAACAGCCAGCGAAGCGTTGACCCGCGCGATGAATTCCGCGTTGGACTTGGTCGTGCGGACCTGTTCCAGGAACTGTTCCGCGGCCCGCTTCGGGTCTTGGGTGGACAGGGCGCGGCGGACCTCGTTCATCACGGCCAGTTCCTGCGGCGGGATAATCAGTTCGTCGCGGCGGGTGCCGGAGCCGAAGAAGTCCACGGCCGGGAATACGCGGTGGTCGGCGAGCATGCGGTCGAGGCGGAGTTCCGAGTTTCCGGTGCTCTTCAGCTCCTCGAAGAACACCGTGTCAGCCAGAGAACCCGTGCCCACCAAGGCGGTCGCGATGATGGTCAGCGAGCCGCCGTCCTCGATGTTCCTTGCCGCGCCTAGGATTTTCTTCATCGGGTGCAGTGCGCTGGCGTCCACGCCGCCGGACAGGATTCGGCCGGAGGTGCGGGCTGCCAGGTTGTACGCGCGGCCCAGGCGGGTCAGCGAATCCAGCAGCAGCACGACATCGCGGCCGGTTTCGACCAGGCGTTTCGCGCGTTCCAAAGCGAGTTCGGCGACGGCGGTGTGTTCGGCGGGTTTGCGGTCGAAGGTGGACGCGACGACCTCGCCGTGGACAGAGCGGGTCATGTCCGTCACTTCTTCGGGGCGTTCGTCGGCGAGCAGCACCATGAGGTGTGCTTCCGGGTGGTTGACCGCCACCGCTTGCGCGATCGCTTGCAGCACAGTGGTTTTGCCGGTGCGCGGCGGGGCGACGATCAGGGCGCGCTGGCCTTTGCCCAGCGGTGCGACTAGATCTAGAACGCGGGTGGTGAGCTGGTGTCGGCTGGTTTCGAGAACCAGTCGCTGGTTGGGGTGAATGGGGGTGAGTTTGTCGAAATCGGGGCGCTTTTCGCCGGGCGGGCGGCCGTTGACGGAGACTAGTTCGCCGTCGTCGAGGACGAGTTCGTCGCCGCGGCGCAGGCCGTGGGTACGGATCAGGGACAGCGGCACGGACGGGCCGCCTGGGGTGTAGCCCAGTGCGGCGGTCTTGCCGTGGATGTCGAGAATTCCTTGCTGTGTCATGGTTTGTGGCTCCTTGAGCAGTGACAGTCGACGCGTTAAGCGGACCGCCGGAGTGAGAACGAAGCGGGTCAGGCGACGGGCTTCGGGAAAGACGCCGATCCTCGTCGCGTGGACTCACGCTGGCGGGAAGGGCGGAACCCCTGGGCGGCGGGGCCGACTTCCTGGGGTATGCGCTGAGAGTAGCGCATCGGTTCCGGCCGCACAACTGGCACTGCACGCGAAAGGGGCCCCGTGAGCGACTGCCCGGCGGAAAACCGGCGCTCACAAGGCCCCAACAAACCTGGCCGCGGGTCTATTCCCGGGACCGGGAGACAGTCACGGCATCTCCCACGGAGCCTGCGGCAGCACGTGCCCGGTCTCCAGCAGCGACTTCAGGTTCGACAGCACCGCCGCCCAGCCGCCGGACACGTCCTGGTGCGCCTTCTCGTCGGGCAGGTCTTCGTGGGTCACGGTCAGCCGGACGATGCCCTCGTGCTGTTCGATGTCGAACGTCGCGCGCGAGGGCTCCTGGTCCTTCGGGCCGTTCGGGTCGAACCAGGTGGTGACCAGGCGCTTCGGCGGGACCGCCTCGATGACCTCGCCCTCGACGTCGGCGATCCCGGACCCGTCGGTCCGCACGTGCGCCCACCGCGAACCCTTGTTCCAGTCGGATTCGTTGTGGTGGCCCCAATACTGTCCGGTCAGCTCGCGGTCGGTGAGCGCGTGCCACACCTTCTCCGGCGTGCTTTCGATGTAGGTCACATACACAAAACTCGGCTTCATGGCTTCCTCTGCTCGACGTTTGACGGCACTGAGCATCCGCAGCCGCGGCTGCTCGAACCGGTCCACCCACCGCTCCTGCATCTCGTGCAGCGGCACCGGATTCAGGTAGTGCAGCTTTTCCCGGCCGCGGCGCACGCTGCTGACCAGATTCGCCGCCTCCAGCACGGCGAGGTGCTGGGTCGCGGACTGCCGCGTCATCTCCAGCCGGCGGCACAGCTCGCCCAGCGTCTGCCCGTTGTCCTCGAGCAGCTGGTCGAGCAGGTACCGGCGGGTCGGATCCGCCAGCGCCTTGAACACTTTGTCCAGGTCGGGTTGCACACTTACAGTAAGGCAGGCAAATACCTGCCTGTCAAGTCGGCGGAGGTAAATACAGGTCAGCGCCGAGGCGAGTTACTGACCGCCTCGGCGCTGACTACTAACGGTGTTCAGGAGACCTCTGGAGTGAGCGAGGGGGCCGCCATGCCGGGGTCGAACGGGAACATCGGCCGGACGATGCCGGAGTGGCCGAGCCGGAGCAGGTCCTGGTCGACGCCGCCGGGGGTGAGGGCGAGCAGCCAGTCGGCGGCCATGTCGTACAGCTCCGGTTCGAGGTAGCCGATCTTCACGATCACGACGTCCGCCTCGCGCGGGCGCAGGCCGAGCGCGTGGAAGTCGGATTCGAGGTGATACGGCTTGCGGCGCGCGGTCACGATCACCCGCAGGCCGCCGACCGCCAGCGCCACCGCGGTTCCGGCGACCGGGTCGTCGGCGTCGATGGCGGCCACCTGCGCGGTGAGCGCGACCGGACCGTGCGGGCCGGAGTCGACTTTTCCGCCCAGTTCAACGGAAATCGTCGCGCCGACACCGGCTGCCACCGCCGCAGCGACAGCCTCAGGGTCCACAATGGCCGCGTACAAAGTGGTCAGCGAAGAGTCCGCAATGGCCGGAGTGTTCAGCAGGACGTCCAGACTCCACGACGTGTCCCCGGCACCGCCAGCGGTCGGGTTGTCGCCGGAATCGCTGATGAAGAAAGGTCGCGAGGTCGAAGCGACCGCCTGCGTGAGGCATTCCTGCAGGGTGCCGGTCGGGGCGACGAAAGCGAAATCGTGCCGAGCGTCCCAATAGGACTGTGCCAGGTACTCCGCTTCCTTGGTGATCACCGAAACGTCGTCACCCATCACCACCACCGCGGCCTGGCAGCGTGGTTCGTCGGCCCACGCGTAGCCGACCCAGATCGCCGCGTCCAGGACTCCGTCGAGCGCTTCGACGTCGTCCACCGCCGCGTAAATGCTCTTCGCCGGTTCGAGCCGGGTGCTGGTCTTCTCCCCCGGCAGCAGAACCGGAACCGGCACCCAAGCCTTCTTCGGCCGACCGCCGGACCGCAGCCGCGCCACCAGGTTCCGCGCCGCCCGCTCGCGGGTCTCCCACGCGTCCTCGTGCGGGGCCATCCGGTAGCAGGTGATCAGGTCCAGCGCCGTGACAAGCTCGCGGGAAACGTTGCCGTGCAAGTCCATCGACGCCGACACCAGGACGTCCGGGCCGAGAATGGAACGGACCTCCTGTGCGAGCGAAGCCTCCACATCGGACCGTCCGACCACGCTCATCGCGCCGTGGATGTCGAAGAACAGCCCGTCCAATTCGCCCGCCGAACGCAACCGGTCCAGGATTTCCCCGGACAGCTCAGCGTAAGCCTCCTCGGTGACCGCACCACCGGGAAGCGACCGGGCGTCGACCAGCGGCACCCATTCAACGTCAGCTGCCCAGTCCTCGTCGAGAAAGTCGTAGCGGGCCAGCAAGTCGTCGCCGCGCGAGATCCGGAAGTCGTCCACAGTGGACCTATGCGGCGAGAAGGTACTCGATTCGATGGCGATTCCGGTGATCCCGACCCGCAGCTTCTTCATCGTCCACTCCGTTTGATCGCTTGCTCGAACACCGCGTCCAGCGCGAGCGCGCCCGCGCCGCAAAGTCCCGCGTCCGCACCGAAGCGCACCCGGTCGATCCGCAGTTCCCTGGTAGCCAAGGGAAGGCACCGTTCGTACAACGCACCGCGCACGGCCGCGACGAACGCTTCCGAACCGGACAGCGCGCCGCCGAGCAGCACCTCGTCCGGGTTGCTGAAGTTGACCACCGTCGCGAGCACCTCGCCGAGCCGCAGCCCGGCGCGCCGCACGGCCGTGGTCGCTTCGGGATGCCCGTCCTCGGCGGTGGCCATCACCTGCGCGGTGGTCTCCAGCTTCAATCCCTGCGCCCGCAACTGCCCGACGAGCGCGGCGCCGCTGGCCACCACTTCCAGGCAACCGCGGTTCCCGCAGGTGCACGGCCGGTCCTCGGCGGCCGGCACGCGCACGTGGCTGATGTCGCCCGCGACTCCGGCCCGGCCGCGGTAAAGCTCGCCGCCCAGCACTATTCCGGACCCGATGCCGGTACCCGCCTTCACCACCAGCAACGTCCGGCCGGGCGCGCCGGCCACGGATTCGCCCAACGCCAGCAGGTTCGCGTCGTTGTCCACGAACACCGGCAGCTCGAAGTGCTCCGCCAGCGCATCCCGGACCGCGAAACCGCGCCAGCCAGGCATCCGCGACGGCAGCGTGATGGTGCCCGCGTCGACGTCCACCGGACCCGGGAACGCGACGCCGAGACCGAGCGCGCGGCCCGGGCAATCCGCGCCTGCCATCACGTCGCGCACCGCGGCCGCGAGCCCGGCAACCAGTTCTCGCGGCTCCTGGCTGATGTCCAGCGGACGCTCGTGCACTTCCAGGAGGTTGCCCGCGATGTCGAGCGCGCCGATCCGCACGTGCCGCGAGCCGACGTCGGCTCCCCAGACGTGGCCGAACTCCGTGTTGACCGACAGCAGCTTCGGCCGCCGCCCGCCCGCGGACCGGCCCTCGCCGGATTCGCTCAGCACCCCGGCGGACATCAGCGCCTGCGTGCGCACCGACACCGTCGATTGCGGCAGCCCGAGCGCTCGCGCCAGGTCCATGCGCGACTTCGCGTGGCCGTGCGCGACCAGCCACAACAGCCGCAGCGGTCCGGCCGGATCCACTGCGCCACCTCTTTCATCAGAATTGATGTAACTAAACTGTTCGACAGGCCCCTTGGCAATTCCTGCCTCTCATGCAAGATTACCCGACAGCCAGGACACCGCATAGCACCTGGCACTGGTCTTTCATCAGAGTTGTTGGAAGTGATGCGAATGGCTCGACGCCCGTGGCGCACCGCGCTCGGGGTCACGCTCGCCGCCGCGCTGGCGTTGTCCGGCTGCGCGGCGAGCCGGGAACCGCACGGCGGCGGCTCCGGAACCCCGAAAACCGGCGGCACCGTGCGGTTCGCGATGCCGCCGTCGGCGACGCCGAACTGGATCATGCCGTTCTCGATCCCCGGCTACGGCGGGTCGTACAACGGCATGATCCGGTCGACCATGTTCGTGCCTCTCTACGCTTACGACGCCAGTTCCGGCTCGGTCACGCTCGACGACGCCGCGAGCGCGGCCAATCCGCCGAGCTACTCCCCCGACGGCAAGACCGTGACCATCACGCTCAAGCCGCTGACCTGGGCCACCGGCGAGCCGATGACCAGCAGGGACGTCGAGTTCTGGCTCAACCTCGCCCGCGCGGGCAAGGACAACTGGGGCAAGTATTCGAAGGGCCTGATCCCGGACAGCATCACCGGGTTCCACGCCGTGGACGACCGCACCTTCACGTTCACCCTGGACAAGGCGTACAACCCGGACTGGTTCACCGCCAACCAGCTCAGCCTGATCGTCCCGATGCCGCACTCGTGGGACCGCACGAGCGCCGCGGGCCCGGTCGGCGACCACGACCGCACCCCGGACGGCGCGAAGCAGGTCTTCGATTTCCTGGTCAGCCAAGCGAAACAGCTCGGCACCTACGGGACCAATCCACTGTGGAAGGTTGTGAATGGACCGTTCACTTTGGCCGGTTTCACCACGTCCGGCGAGGTGACGCTGCGGAAGAACCCGAAGTACACCGGCCCGGACCCGGCGAAGCTCGACACCGTCCGGTTCCTGACCTTCACCAGCTCCTCGGCGGAGTACAACGTGCTGCGCGCCGGCGGCGTCGATTACGGCTACCTGCCGACGTCGAACCTCGGCCAGCGCCCGAAGCTGGAGGAGCAGGGCTACCGGGTCGAACCGTGGAACGGCTGGTCCATCACGTACTCGCCGTACAACTTCAACAATCCCAAGCTGGGCAAGGTGTTTTCCCAGCTGTATGTCCGGCAGGCGATCCAGCACGCGGTCGACCAGGACGCCATCACCTCGGTGATCTGGCGCGGCGCCGCGCGCGTCGGCTACGGCCCGGTCCCGCAGGACAATGACACGAAGTACCTGTCGCCTGAGCAAAAAACCAATCCGTACCCGTTCGACCTGAACAAGTCGAGGCAGCTGCTCGCCGACCACGGCTGGAAACCCGGCTCCGACGGTGTCCTCCTGTGCGCGGACCCCGCCAAATGCGGCGAGGGCATCGCCGCAGGCACCCGGCTGTCACTGACCATGCTGACCGAATCCGGTTCCGACGAGACCGACGGCACCATGCAGGAACTGCGCTCGGAGCTGTCCAAGGCCGGCATCGAGATGAAGATCAACGCGCAGCCGCTGAACACCGTGCTGGCCAACGGAACCACGTGCAAGTCGACGGACCCGTCGTGCAGCTGGCAGCTGTCCTACTTCGGCACGCAAGGCAGCTGGTACTTCTCAGCGAACCCGAGCGGCGAGGAGCTGTTCGCGACCGGCGCGGGCACGAACTTCGGCGGCTACACCGATCCGAAGGCGGACAAGCTGATCGCGGCCACCAACCTGGCGTCCGACAACGGGGCGATGCTCGAGTACAGCGCACACCTGGCCGAGCAGCTTCCGGTGCTGTGGCTGCCGAATCCGCCGTATCAGGTATCGGCGATCGACACCGCGCTGCACGGCGTTTCTCAGGACCCGATGGCCGGGCAGTTGCTGCCGCAACGCTGGTTCTGGACGAGGTGAGGACATGACGCGCTACATCCTCCGCCGGCTCGTGCTGGCCGTGGTGGTCGTGCTGCTGGTCACCGTGGTGACGTTCGTGCTGCTGCATTTGCTGCCCGGCGGCCCGGCTCGCGGCGTCCTCGGGGTGAAGGCCACCGAGGCGCAGATCGCCGCGTTCAACCACGCGCAAGGCTTCGACCAGCCGCTTCCGGTGCAATACTGGGATTACCTGCTGCGCTTGCTGCAAGGCGACCTCGGAGAGTCGTACACGCAGAACTCGCCGGTCAGCACCCTGCTGGCCGAGCGGATGCCGAAAACCTTGCTGCTCACCGTGCTTTCCACCGCGCTCGCGATTCTCGTCGCGCTGCCGCTCGGTGTCTGGCAGGCGGTCCGTCGCGGCCGTACCGCGGATCTGCTCACCACGGCCATCACGTTCGTGCTCTACGCGACTCCGGTGTTCTTCCTGTCGCTGGTGCTGATCATCCTGTTCGCGCAGGTACTGCCGTGGTTCCCGGCGCAAGCCGCACAAGGCGAAACGATCGGCGAACTGCTGTCCCAGCCGGGGGCGCTGGTCCTGCCGGTGCTCGCCGGGACCGGAGCCGCGCTCGCCGCGTTCAGCCGGTACATGCGAGCGTCCACTCTGGACAGCCTGTCCGAGGACTTCGTGCGCACCGCGCGGGCCAAGGGAACGCCGGAGCGCACGATCATCTGGCGGCACGTCTGGCCGAACTCGCTGACCTCGGTGGTCTCGATGCTCGGCTACTACGTGCCGGTGGTGTTCGGCGGCTCGCTGGTCGTCGAATCGATGTTCAACTACCCCGGCATCGGCCTGCTGTTCTGGACCGCGACCCGCACCGCCGATTTCCCGGTGCTGCTGGGCGTCGTGCTCGTGATCGCCGTCGCGACCGTGCTCGGCTCCCTGCTCGCGGACCTGATCCAGCTGGCGATCGACCCGCGGGTGCGGGTGAAGGGAGCGCGGTCGTGACTGTCCTTTCGCGGCTGTTTGCCCGCAAGTCCGCCGTCGCGGGCGCGGTCCTGCTGCTGCTCGTCGTGGCGTTCTGTTTCCTCGGGCCGCTGTTCTACGGCACCGACCAGTCCCACACCGACCTCGCCTCGGCGCGGCTCGGCCCTGGATCCGCGCATCTGCTCGGCACCGACGACCTCGGCTACGACGTGCTCGGCAGGCTCATGGTCGCCGGCCGGACGTCGCTGGTCATCGGTGTCCTCGCCGGGCTGATCGCGACCGCGATCGGCGCGGTGTGGGGCGCGGTCGCCGGGTACACCGGCGGCTGGCTCGACACCGTGCTGATGCGGATCGTCGACACCGGCGTCGCGATCCCGGCGCTGTTCCTGCTGCTGGTGGCCGCGACGCTGGTGACACCGAGCGTCGGCGTGCTGGCGCTGCTGATCGGCGCGGTGTCATGGCTGGTGCCCGCGCGGCTGATGCGCGCGGAAACGGTGAGCCTGCGCGAGCGCGACTACATCCGCGCGATCACCGTGCTCGGCGCGAGCCGCACGCGCGTGGTGTTCCGGCACATTATTCCGAACGCGATCGGCACCGTGGTGGTGAACGCGACGTTCCAGATCGCCGACGCGATCCTGCTCGTGGCGTACGTCAGCTTCCTCGGGCTCGGCGTGCCCGCGCCCGATACCGACTGGGGCGCGATGCTCTCTAAAGGAATTACCTACACCTTCGACGGCGCGTGGTGGCTGATCCTGCCGCCGGGCATCGCGATCGTTCTGGTGGTGTGCGCGATCAACTTCCTCGGCGACGGGCTGCGCGACGCGTTCGCGGTGAAGGGGCGACGATGAGCGAAGCAGTGCTGGACATCCGCGACCTGCGGGTGTCCTATGCGGACGGTTCGGCAGCGGTCGACGGGCTGAGCCTGTCGGTCGCGCCCGGCGAGATCGTGGCGGTGGTCGGCGAGTCCGGTTCCGGCAAGAGCACGGCCGCGCTCGCGGTACTCGGACTGCTGCCGGATTCCGCGCGAGTGACCGGGTCGATCGAACTGGCCGGGCAGAACGTGCTCGACCTGCGCGGCGAAGACCTGCGGAAACTGCGCGGCCCGGCCGCCGGGATGGTGTTCCAGGAACCGATGACCGCGCTGAACCCGTTGCGGACCATCGGTTTCCAGCTCGCCGAGGCGATCCGCAACCACGACCCGGAGAAGCTGCGCCACCGCCGCTACTACGACCGGTGCGCCGAACTGCTCGACCGTGTCGGCGTTCCGGAACCGGCCGCACGGCTGAAGCAGTACCCGCACGAGCTGTCCGGCGGTTTGCGGCAGCGCGTGATGATCGCGATCGCACTCGCGGCCGGGCCGAAACTGATCATCGCGGACGAGCCGACCACTGCGCTCGACGTCACGGTGCAGCAGCAGATTCTCGACCTGCTGCGCGATATCCGCGAACACGAAGGCACCGCGACCCTGCTGATCACGCACAACATGGGCGTCGTCGCCGATGTCGCGGATCGCGTCGCGGTGTTGCGCCGCGGAAAGCTCGTGGAAGAAGCTCCGGCCGCGGAACTGTTCGCCGCGCCGAAGGCGGATTACACCCGGGAACTGCTGGCCGCGGTTCCGCAACTGGGTTCGTTCTCCCACGTTGCACCTGCCGAAGAAACCCGGAAGCCCGTGCTCGCGCTGTCGAATGTCGTGGTCGAGTACGGCGGACGGCAGGTGGTAAACGACGTTTCCCTGTCCGTCTCACCCGGTGAGATCGTCGGGCTGGTCGGCGAATCCGGTTCGGGGAAAACCACGCTCGGCAACTGCGCGCTGGGCCTGGTCACGCCGA
Source organism: Amycolatopsis sp. NPDC003676 (assembly GCF_053587275.1). NCBI lineage: Bacteria > Bacillati > Actinomycetota > Actinomycetes > Pseudonocardiales > Pseudonocardiaceae > Amycolatopsis > Amycolatopsis sp. NPDC003676. The sequence goes on along the minus strand of NZ_JBSFNS010000105.1, from coordinate 2,860 downwards.
AATCCGGCACCGTCGAAGTGCTCGGCGCACCGCTGCCGAAAGGCACCGGCCGCACTGCGCGGGCGGTCCGGCGGCAGATCGGCGCGGTGTTCCAGGACCCGGCGTCGTCGCTCGACCCGCGGATGACGGTCGCGCAGACCGTCGCCGAACCGCTGGTGGTCCACACCTCGACCGGCCGCGGCGAGCGGCAGCGGCGGGTGCGGGAACTCCTCGACGCGGTGGAGCTGCCGGAAAGCCTGCTGGGCCGGTACGGGCACGAGTTGTCCGGCGGGCAACGGCAGCGCGTGAGCCTCGCCCGCGCCCTGGTGCTGGGCCCGAAGCTGCTGATCGCGGACGAACCGACGAGCGCGTTGGACGTATCCGTGCAGGCAGCGGTGCTGGAAGTGTTCCGGCGGCTGCATCGCGAGTTCGGGTTCGGCTGCCTGTTCGTGAGCCACGACCTCGCGGTGGTCGACAGCCTGTGCGACCGGGTGGCGGTGCTGCGCGCGGGCGAACTGGTGGAGGAAGGCCCGGCGGAAACGGTGTTGCGCACTCCGGAACACCCGTACACCCAAGCGTTGCTGCTGTCCTCGCCGGTGCCGGACCCGCAGTTGCAGCGGAGCCGGCGCGAGGCGCTGGCCGGCGCGGACCCCGCGGCGTGACGGGGTTGCGAGCCGGAGTCGACATCGGCGGGACGAAAACCCTGGTGGTGGTGTGCGACGAGGACGGACAGGAACTGGGGTCGGCGTCCGCGCCGTCCGAATCGCACCGGGGCGGCGCGGCGATCCTCGACCGCGCGGCGGAGCTGGTCAGCTCGCTGGTGCCGGACCACGCGGCGCTCGCCGGAGTCGGCGTCGGCGCGGCGGGCGTCGTTGACCCGGTGACCGGAACAGTGCTGGTCACCGGCGATTCGTTCACCGGCTGGGCCGGCACGCAGGTCAACGCGGAGCTTTCCGCGCGGCTCGGCGGGGTTCCGGTGCGCACCGTCAACGACGTCGACGGATTCCTGCTCGGCGAGCTGCTGCCGGGCGAGCGGAACGTGCTCGGTGTCGCGGTCGGTACAGGCGTCGGCGGCGCGCTGTTCGTCGACGGACGGCTGCTGTACGGCGGCGCGACCGGGGCCGGAGAGATCGGGCATGTCGGCCGCTACGGGGAGGAACGCTGCACTTGCGGGCAGATTGGACACCTTGAGGCGTACGCAGCGGGGCGCGCGTTGACCCGCCGCTACGCCGAGGCGACCGGCCGAACCCTCGCCGCAGCGGACGTCGCCGCTGAGGCGCGCAACGGGGATGACGCTGCCCAAGCGGTGTTCACGGACGCGGGGCGGTTCCTCGGCCAGGCGATCGCGCACGCCGCCGGGCTGCTCGGCCTCGCGACCTGCGTACTCGGCGGTTCGGTGGTCAACTCCTGGACGCTGCTGGAGAAGCCCGTGCGGGAAGCGCTGGAGGAACGGCCGCTGCTTTCCGGGAAACCGGTGTCCGTCCGGCTCTCGCGGCACGGCGCGAAATCCGTGGCGTTGGGCGCGGCCGGTCTCACTGCCGGTATTCAGCGGCTACCGGACGTGAGCAACCCCTAACCAGTCCTCTGTGGACCATCGAGAAAACCGTGGCCTCCGGGTATACGCTGTCGGGCACCGACGGAGCCGGGGGCAACGATGCGCGCGAAGCTGGGCGGAACGGGACAGGCGAGAACCGCGGCGGACCACGTGCGTGAGCGTGGTCTCCACCCCGCTGACAGCAGGTGACTTGGTCTATACCATTCCGGTGATCAATTCCCGTCCGGTGGCCAACGAGGGGATCGCATGCCCGTCATCAGGCGCAATATCGTCCCGCTTCGGTATTCCGACCCGAGCGTCGTCGCTTACGTGCGCAGCCCGAGCGACTGGATGGTGTCCAATTGCGGCTGGATCCGGGGCCGGGAAGGCGTTCTGCTCGTCGACACCTGCGGCACCGAACGCGACACGCTCGACCTGGTCAGCGACGTCCGCAAGTACTCGACCGTCGAAATGCCGCTCACGCTCGTGCTGACCCACGCGCACGGCACCCACCACAACGGGGCGGGCGTCGCGCTGCGCAACGGCGGCCGGATCCTCGCCGCGCCCACCGCGGTGCCGATCATCCGGTCCGGCCCGCAGTGCAACGAGGAGATCTTCGCCTGCGCGAACTGGGGCAAGCTCGAGGCGCCGCGGCCGGAGGCGGTGCACGCGGTGATCGAACCGGTCGAAGTGGATCTCGGCGGCGTCGTCGTGGAGGTCGTCCCGTTTCCCGGGACCGCGCACACCGACGGCGACCTCGTGTTGTTCGAACCGCGCACCGGGACGCTCTTCACCGGCGATCTGCTGTCGGTCGGATCGACGCCGTTCGCCGTGCACGGTTCGATCCCCGGCTGGCTGACCGCGCTGGACTGGCTCGACAAAATGTTCCCGGACGTCCGCACCTTCGTACCCGGGCACGGCGGGCTGAGTCATCCGGGCAGTTTCCCGGTCGCGGTGCTGCGCACTTATCTGCACTGGCTGCTCGACGCGACCGCGAGCGCGAGCACGCCGGACTTTTCCGAACTCGCCACCATCGCCCGCCGCCGGTGGCCCACGTGGACAGTCCCGGAACGGCACATCGGGAATCTGCTGCGCGCGCACGCCGACCAGCACGGGGAACAGCTCGCGTCCGCCGAAGCGATGCGCGCGATCCGCGACGCCGCGGGCGGCAAGATCGACCTGGACACCCTGCTCGGACTCGGCAAGTCTTAACGCCGGGAAATCGATTCCCCGAAGTGGCTGACGCGGCCGTTGACCGTTTCCGCGAGTACGTGAGGGGAACCCTGAGGGACTCTGATTCCCTCAGGGTTCCCCTCACGTACGGCAAACCCCCGCGAACCGCCGCCC
>NZ_JBSFNS010000104.1:0-29678 GCF_053587275.1 Amycolatopsis sp. NPDC003676 | reverse complement strand
GGAGCAGCGTGCCCGGCCCGGGGGGCCGTTCACGCTGCTCCTCCACACGCCGACGCGATCCCGCGGGGGTGGCTGGTGTTGGGGACGGTGTGGGTGGGGTGGTGGTTCGGCGCGGAGGGGGTTGTGTTCATGGGGAGGCAGCACTGCGGGTGCGGACGTGGGCCGTGGGGGCGGGTGCAGCCAGGGTTGTCGGTGGCGCTGGGCGTTGCCGGGGTGTACGGAGTCACCGGCGGGCACTGATCCGTGTTCGGCCCGGTTGCGGAGGGGCGGGCGGCGGGTCGGTGCGGGGAGGTTCGGTCGGGAGGGGGCCTGGCCTGGGTGCGGGGTTCGCTTCGATGGGTGTCCGCGCCGGTGCGGGTCCGGATCGACGGGCGATCTCGACGGTTCCGTCGAAGACGGCACGGTCTTCGGCGCGGCGGTTGATCTCGGCGGGGTTCCGAGTGTGGCCGGGATCGGTGTCGGGGATTCGAGGTTCTGGTCGGCGGGAAAAAGGCCGCCCGGGCCGGAGGCATTCGCCTGCGGCCGGGGCGGCCTTTTCTGCTGAGAGACTCTAGCTCCCGCGTTCCGGGTGTGCCCGGCGGCGGCCGCGCGGGAAATCGCCGGGCGGGCGCCGTTCGAACTCCGGTGGGGGAGCGAACGGCTCGTCCGGCTTTTCCCGAAATGATCTCCGCGGAACCCGCCGGGGCGACCGGCTATTTGCCCGCGCGCTTTTTCGCGGTGCGCTTGCGGGGTTTCGCCTCCGGCTTCTGGCTTTCCTCGTAGGCGGCGATCACCTCGCGCGGGATGCGGCCGCGTTCGGCGATCGCCCAGTTGTTGTCGAGGGCCCACGTGCGGATCGCCTTGGAGCGTTCGCGTTCCTCGGCCGTCGGCGCGGCCGTGGCCCGCACGGTCGTCTTGCGTCCGCCGGTCCGGCGGGCGGACGCGATGAACGTCGCCAGTTCCTCGCGCAGGGTGGCGGCGTTCTCGTCGGAAAGGTCGATTTCGTACTGGACGCCGTCGAGTCCGAAGGGGACGGTCTGCCCGGCTTCGGACCCGTCGAGGTCGTCGATCATCTCGACGAGGACTTTCTGTGCCATCGCGGTGACTCCTCCTGGAAACGGGACGCGGTCACCGCAGACCATAACAGGAGTCCACTGTGGCTGGTCGGCGGCAATAATGTAACGCCGGTCGCGCGGGCGGAATTGGCCGTGCCGAGCGGAACGGCGGTCTGGGAGTTTTCCGTTGCGGCATCGACCCGGCGAGGCTGGGCCTGCTCGGTGACGTGGAGTCCGCAATCGCCGAGTCCGCGGTATTTCTCCGGGTTGCTGGTGATGAGCCGCACTCGCTCGGGGATCCGCGCGCCGGAATCAGCAGAGCGGAAGTCCGCTTGAGGGAAAAGGTAAACCATGCCGGTGTCGCCCCGAGGATCGCGTGCCGCTGAGCTCACGTCGGCGACCTGCTTCGGGGAGGCGTTCACCAGTCGGGCGGAGCTCGCATTGATCCCGCGGCGGGCGGGTATGCGGGGGGAAGAACCCGAGGAAGGGAGCGCCAATGTCTGACGTCCGTGAGTACCTGACGGAAGTCGAGTACCCGTGCGAGCGCGAGGAGCTTCTCCGCCGGGCGGCCGCGAGCGGTGCCGGGGACGACGTCATCGGGCATCTCGGCAAGCTGCCCGAGCAGCGGTACGAGAACGTGGAAGCGGTGCACCGGCTGCTCGGCGACGACACCGACCCGCACGGGTGACCTCAGTCGGCGACGCCTTTCTTCTGGTCGATGAAGGTCTGCCGTTCCGGGGTGACCTGGAGGATGACGCGTCCGCAGACCTCGGCGTAGCGGTAGGGGTCCTGCTCGTCGCGGGCGGCGTTCTGGTACTTCACCCGGTGGGTCTCGGTGTTGAGCACGATTTTCTCGACGTGCACCCAGATCATCTGTGTCTTCAGCCTGCCGCTCGGCGGGTAAACCAGGTCAGAGCCAAACCAGCCCGGCGAGGACGGCGACCCCCGCGAGCAGCCAGGCCACGTAGTCGCCGACCTGGCCGGAATGCGCGCGGTGCAGGACGGTCAGGGCTTCGTGCACCGGTTTCGGCGTGCGGTGCCGCGACCACAGCGCGAAGGCTGCTGCGCCGAGGGTGAGCAGGGCCGTCACCGCGGCGGACAGCAGACCGGGGCCGGTCCAGGACAGCTCAAACGCCGTCATCGGGAGGGGCAGCGGCAGCGTCGGCAGGACGTCGTGGAGGTAGCCCGCGCGGTCGACCGCTTGCGTCCCGGCCGCCGCGGCGACGTCGCGGATCCACGGGACGACCCCGGCCGCCAGCGCGAAACCGAGCAGCACGACGACGGCGGCGAGCATCGGTATCGGGGTGCGCTGGATCGGCTGGCCGGTCTCGGGCTCCTCGCCGGAACCGGTGGTCGTGTCGGCGGAATCGTCGGCGGGCGGCCTGCCGAGTCCGAAGTAGACTCTCAGTCCGGCTCGCAACACTGCTGCGGCGGTCAGCGCCGAGATCACCGCGAACACGACCATCAGCCATTCCGGGCCGGCGTGCTCAGCCGCGTCCTTGCCGAGCGCCAGGCCGAAGGGCGGCAGTCCGGCGAGTGCGGCTGCGGCGAGCAGAAACAGCACTGCTTCTGTCCGTGAATGCGTTGCGCGGCCGAAGAGATCGTCCTCGTCGACGCTGCCGTAGCGGTCCTTCAAGACCCCAGTGAGGAGGAAGAGCGCGCCTTTTGCTCCGGCGTGCCCGAGCACCGAGAGAACGAACGCGGCCGTCGCCTCGCCGCCGGTCGCGGCGAGTCCACAAAGGAACAGTCCAATGTGGGCGATGGTCGAGTAGGCCAGCAGGCGTTTGAGATGCCGCTGGGTGAAGCAGAGCACCGCGCCGAGCACTGCGCTGGCGATTCCGGCGGTGAGGAAGATCCGGCTGACGGTGGCGTCGTCGAGCACCGAGCCGAAGACTGTGGTGCGGACGCGGAGGACGCCGTAGAGGCCGAGTTCGACCATGACGCCGGAGAACAGCACGCACACCGGTGTCGGCGCGACGGCGTGCGCGTCCGCGAGCCAGAAGTGGAACGGCACGGTGGCGGCTTTGACCAGCAGGCCGGTGCACACCAGGACGAACGCGGCGATGACGAGCGCGTCCGCCGGACGTCCGTCGAGCGCGACTCCCAGCTGCGCGAGACCGAGCTGGCCACCGCGGGCGTAGAGCAACCCGATGCCCATCAGCGTGAAGTAGGCGCCGAGGGAGTTCACGACGCCGAAGTTCAGCGCGCCCTGTACGGAGTCCGCTTCCTCGATCCGGTACCCGGTGAGAGCGTAGGCGACCCCGCTCATCAGCTCGAAGAACACGAACAGCGTGAACAGGTCGCCGGTGAAGAGAAAACCGAGCATGCCGGTCAGGAAGAGCAGCATCATCGCGTGGTAACGGGCTTCGACGGCTTCGAAGTAGTGCCAGCTGTAGAGCAGCGCGCAGACTGTCAGAAACGCTGCCAGCGCGGCGAAAGTCGTGTTCAGGCCGTCCGCGACGAGCACGATGCCGACCGAGCGGGTGCCTTCCGGGCCCTGTCTGCCCAGCCAGGTGACCACTCGCTCGTGGTGCGCCGCGGTCAGCAGGACTACGCACAGTGCGCAGACTGCCGCCGCGGTCACCGTGGCCGTCACGTCGACGACGACGCGGGGGAGTTTGCCGCCGAGGCCGAGCAGCAGGCAGGCGGCCAGCAGCGGGACGGCGACGGCGAGCGCGGGCAGGGTCGTCATGGTCAGCCGCGCAGCGCACGCAGTTCGTCGGGGTCGACCGTGCCGTGGCGGCGCGAGATCTGCAGCGTCAGGGCGAGCAGGAGCGCGGTGATGGTCGCCGAGACGACGATGTCGGTGAGCGTCATGGCCTGCACCATCGGATCGACTACCGGCTGCGACTGCCCCTGGGACACGATCGGGGCGGTGGCCTGGTCCTGGTAGCCGATCGCCAGCAGCAGGACGTACGTGCCGGATTGCGCGACCGACAGCGACACCACGGTGTGCACGAGGTGCCGGCTGCGCATGATCCCGGCGCAGCCGAGCAGCAACAGCCAGGCCGCTACGCCGTAGCAGGCCGCCGACACGACGCCGGTCATTGTTCCTCCAGCCCGTGCACGAAGAACCGCGACAGCAGCACGACGAATCCGGCGGCGACCTCGATGCCGATCAGGACGCTCAGCACCAGAACGGTCCCGGACGAGAGCAGCGAGCCGAATTGGCCGAGCGGCAGCACGTTCGCGAGGAACGAGCCGCCGACGGCCAGTCCCATCAGTCCGGTCACGACGTACAGACCGGTGGCCGCTGCTTCGGCGTACTCGCACCAGTCGATCGGGCGCAGCCGGGCGAGGGCGCCGTAGCTGCCGGAGAGGTAGAGCAGGTGCCAGCCGGTCGCGAGGACGACGCCGCCCTGGAAACCGCCGCCCGGCGTCAGGTGTCCGTGCAGGACGATGTCGATGCCCAGCAGCACCGAGACCGGCAGCAGCAGGAACCCGGCGAGCTTCACCGCGGGCAGGACGTAACCGTGGCTGTCCGGTTTCGGCTCTTTCTTGGGCGGCTGCAGCAGGGCGAGCGTGCCGACCACCGCGGCGGCGACGATCGTTTCCTCGCCGAGGGTGTCGAGCGCGCGGAGGTCGAAGTTGACCGAGGACACCAGATTCGGCGTGGCCTCCCGGAAACCCCAGGGCAGGACCAGATCCCGGTAGAGATGGCTGGCGGTCCCGGCGGTCGGCATCCGGGTGAACGCGGCGACGAACAACGCGGCGACTCCGGCCAGCCCCGCCGTGCCGACGATGTCGCGGGTCCTCATCGCTTGCCCGTCTTCCGCAGGGTCAGCAGGACGAGCAGCGGGACGATGGCCGCGCCGACGGCGAGTTCGGACAACGCGACGTCCGGGGCTTGGAACACGACGAAAAGCACCGTCAGGCACAGGGAAAACACCGTGAGCGTGATCGCCTGCCGTTTCGGGTCGTGCGTCGCGACGACAGCGAACCCGGCCACTGCGACCAGCGCGAGCGCGACGAGCAGAACGGCGGCCGTCATGCGGGGAGATCCTCGTCGATCTCGCCCCGGCGGCGGGCTTCGAGCCGGGCGGTGGCCGACTGCAGGATCGGGCTGGTGACCGCCAGCAGCACGACCGTCGCGAGGATCGCGCCCGAACCGAGTTGGACGCCGTTGACCAGGACGAGCCCGACGCCGATCAGCGGCGCGCCGAGCGTCGTCGCCGGGGAGAGGAAATGCAGGCGGGTCAGCAGGTCCTTGGCGCGCACCAGGCCGACGGCGGAGGCGAGGACGACGAATACCCCGGCGAAGACGAGAATCTGGGCGGCGAGGGTCATCGGGTCCCCAGGAGCCGTGCGAAGACGAGAGTCCCGGCGAAGGCGAGGACGGTCAGCGTCAGCGGGAGGATGATCGCGCTGGACGGGCCGTACGCCTGGATGAGCAGCAGGAGCGTCAGGACGGTGACGGTGCCGGCGAACTGCATTCCGGCCAGCCGTTCGATCGCGGTGCCCCGGGCCGCGAGCCACAGCGCGGTGCCGAGCCCGCCTGCCATCAGGAGCAGGGCGGCGAGGAGGAGCCAGGTCATCGCGTCACCTGATCGAGGGTCGGGGAATCCGGAAGCAGCCGGTGGACGACGACGTGGGCGTCGTCCGGCGGGCTCGCGACGACCATCGCGCCGGGCGTGCAGCCGACGATCACTGTCGCGGTGGCGAGGCGTGCTTCGTGCTGCGCGCGCGGTTCGGTGGGGACGGTGACTTTTTCGCACTTTCCGGCGGAGGGGTGTTGGAAAACTGTGCGCAATGCGGCGACGGATTCACTGATGGCGGCTTTGGGGAGCGGTATTAACCAGGTCAACCAGCCGAGCCTGGGATGCCACGAACCGTTCATCGCCCGGCGCGCGGAACGGGCGGCGATCGCGCAGACCGCTGCGGCGCTGGCCCCGGCGATGAGTTCGGGGGCCGACGGGGTGGAGAGCGTGAGGGTCCACAGCCCGGTCAGGGCAAGCCACCACAGCGGAATCTCGGTCGCAGCGCGCATGTCTCACCTCGGGCAGGGGCTACCCACTTCGGACACCCGCCAATCCGCGATGACTCGCCGGGCCAGCGGTCCGTGAACGGCTCCTTGAAGGAATCTGATTCCCTCAAGGAGCCCTTCACGGACCTCAGCCGACCACGATGGTGTGGTCGGTGCGGGAGACGAGTTCGCCGATCACCGGGTACCCCGGCAGTTCGCCCGCGACCAGGAGTCCGCCGGAGGTTTGCGCGTCGGCGAGCAGCAGGGCTTCGTCCTCGGAGATCCGCGACAGGTCGGCGTGCGGGCGCACCCAGCCGAGGTTGCGGCGGGTCCCGCCGCTCACGTAGCCATCGCGCAGCGCCTCCCGCGCACCCTCGAGATACGGGACCGCCGTCGGGTCCAGCCGGGCGGTGACGCCGCTCGCCCGGGCGAGTTTGTGCAGGTGGCCGAGCAAACCGAACCCCGTGACGTCCGTCGCGCACACCACACCGGCCTCCAGAGCGGCAATCGAGGCGGCGCGGTTCAGCGTGGTCATCGCGGCGATCGCCTCCTCGGACCGTTCGCCGGTGGCCTTGTGCCGCGAGTTCAGCACGCCGATTCCCAACGGCTTGGTCAGCGTCAGCGGCGTGCCCGGCTTGCCCGAGTCGTTGCGCAGCAAGCGTTCCGGATCCGCGGTGCCGGTGACGGCGAGGCCGTACTTGGGCTCGGGGTCGTCGACGCTGTGCCCGCCGGACAGATGGCAACCAGCAGCAGCGCAGACGTCCAAGCCGCCGCGCAGCACCTCCGCGGCCAGCTCGAACGGCAGCACTTCCCGGGGCCAGCCGAGGAGATTGACCGCGACCACCGGGACGCCGCCCATCGCGTACACATCGGATAGCGCGTTCGCGGCGGCGATCCGGCCCCAGTCGTACGGGTCGTCGACGACTGGGGTGAAAAAGTCCGTGGTCGCGATCAGCGCGACGTTCCCGGCGATGCGGACGGCCGCCGCGTCGTCGCCGTCGTCGAGGCCGACCAGGAGTTCGCCGGGCGGGTCTTTCGGAGTCGCACCGGACAGGCCGCGGACGATGGTTTCCAGCTCTCCGGGCGGGATTTTGCACGCGCAGCCGCCGCCGTGGGCGTACTGGGTCAGCCGGACGCTCATCTGCTCATGATGCGGGGGCGCGACGCTCTTGGCAGGATGGCGGAATGCCCCAGGGAGGCGTATCCGGCCTGGTGACCGGCGCGGTCTTCAACACCGTTGAGCGGCAGGTCCTGCCGCTGGCGGGTTCGATTCCCGTCCGCCTCCGCCATGGGTGACCCGCGCCGGGCGATCCCGCGCACCGACGCCGTGCTCGGCGAGCCGAGGATCGCGAAAGCCGCCGAGACCCTGGGCCGCGACCTGGTGAAATCGCTGGTCGCGGCGGCGCAGCAGCGGGCAAGGGCGGGCGAGATCGAGCCCGGCGAGGTCGTCGCGGAGGTGGTGGCCCGGCTGCCCGCGACGGTGTCGTCGCTGCGTCCGGTGCTCAACGCGACCGGCGTTCTCGTGCACACCAACCTCGGCCGCGCGCCGCTGTCCGCGGCCGCATTGGACGCCATCGTCGCGGCGGGCGGTGCGACCGACGTCGAGTTCGCCCTGGAAACCGGCGAACGGGCGAAACGCGGGCGCGGCACTTTGGCGGCGCTGGCGGAGGCGGTGCCGCGCGCCGAGGCGGTGCACGTGGTCAACAACAACGCGGCGGCGCTGCTGTTGTGCGCGCTGACGTTGGCTCCGGGCAAGGAAATCGTGGTCAGCCGCGGCGAGCTGGTCGAAATCGGCGACGGGTTCCGCATCCCGGATCTGCTCGCCTCGACCGGTGCCCGGCTGCGCGAAATCGGTACCACCAACCGGACTTCGGCGGCCGATTACGCGGCGGCCATCGGTCCGGACACCGGATTCGTGCTCAAGATCCATCCCTCGAACTACCGGGTCACCGGGTTCACCTCGGAAGCGAGCGTCGCCGAACTGGCTGGGCTGGGCGTGCCGCTGGTCGCCGATGTCGGGTCTGGGCTGCTCGCACCGCATCCGCTGCTGCCGGACGAACCGGACGTCACGACCGCCCTGGCCGACGGCGCGAACGTCGTCACCGCGAGCGGCGACAAGCTCCTAGGCGGTCCCCAGGCGGGCTTGCTCTTCGGAGATGCCGAACTGCTGCAACGGCTTCGGCGGCATCCAGCGGCGAGGGCGTTGCGGGTCGACAAACTGACCCTCGCCGCGCTCGAAGCCACCCTCCGCGGGCCGGAACCACCGGTGCGGGCGGCACTTCTCGCGGAGAACCTCCACCAGCGCGCCGAGGCTTTGGCCGCGTCGCTGCGTTCGGCGGGCGTGGAGGCCCAGGCAGTGGACTCGACGGCGGTCGTCGGTGGCGGTGGTGCGCCGGGTGTCGAGCTGCCCAGCGCGGCGGTCGCGTTGCCCGCTCGGTATGCGGAGGCATTGCGGCTGGGCGAGCCCGCCGTCGTCGGCCGGATCGTGCGAGACCGGTGTCTGCTCGACCTGCGGACGGTTTCCCCGGCGGACGACGCGACGGTCCGGGAGGCGGTCCGCCGATGCGGGTGATCGCCACCGCCGGGCACGTCGACCACGGGAAATCCACCTTGATCCGCAGCCTCACCGGCATGGAGCCCGACCGGTGGGCCGAGGAACGCCGCCGCGGCCTGACCCTCGACCTCGGCTTCGCCTGGACCCGGCTGGGCGGCGAGGAACTCGCCTTCGTGGACGTCCCCGGGCATCAGCGGTTCGTGCCGAACATGCTGGCGGGCGTCGGTCCGGTCCCGGCCGCGCTGTTCGTCGTGGCCGCGGACGAGGGATGGATGCCGCAGTCGGCGGAGCACCTGGCGGCACTCGACGCGTTCGGTGTCCGGCACGGCCTGCTCGCGGTCACCAAATCCGACCGCGCCGACCCGGGTCCAGCGACGGCGGCGGCGCTCGAGGAGATCGCGACGACCGCGCTCGGCGAGGTGCCCGCGGTCAGCGTCAGCGGCACGACCGGCGAAGGGCTCGAGGAACTGAAAGCTCAGCTCGCCAAGCTGGCCAGCCGGTTGCCGCCGCCGGATCTGGAGGCGGACGTCCGGCTCTGGATCGACCGCGCGTTCACGATCAAGGGCGCGGGCACGGTGGTCACCGGAACCCTCGGCGGCGGAACCCTGCGGGTCGGCGACGAGTTGACGCTCGGTGCGGGCCGGGTGCAGATCCGCGGCCTGCAGGCGCTCGGCGAACCGCGCGAAAGCGTGGCCGCGGTGGCTCGAGTTGCGGTGAATTTACGCGGCGTGGCAAAGGATTCCGTCGGCCGGGGCGATGTTCTGCTGACCCCGGGAGCGTGGCGTCCAGCGACGGAAGTCGATGTCCGGTTGCGCGGCGCACCGTCCGGCGAGCTGCATCGGAACCTCGTGCTGCACTTCGGATCCGCAGCAGTGCCGAGCCGGGTCCGTCCGCTCGGGCCGGACACCGCGCGGGTGCTGCTCGCGCACCCGCTGCCGCTCCGGACCGGCGACCGGGGGCTGCTGCGCGACCCGGGAGAGCACCGGATCCCGGCCGGATTCGACGTCGTGGACGTCCGGCCGCCGTCCCTCGCGCGTCGCGGGGCGGCGCGAGCCCGGGGCGAAGAGCTGACCGTCGTGGAACCGGGCTGGGATTACCTCCGCCGCGAAGGTTTCGTGCGCCATGAGGACTTCCGCGCGCTGGGGCTGCCCGCGGTAGGCGAGCGGCTCGGCGGCTGGCACGCCGACCCGGCCCGCCTCAGCCGGTTGCGAGCGGAGGTCGGCGAAGCAGTCGCGGCCTGGACTCGTGAGCATCCGCTGGCAGCGGGAATCCCGGCCGAGGCGCTCCGGCAACGGCTCGGCCTGCCGGACGCGGAACTCGTCCCAGCAGTCCTCAGCGATGGGCTGATCCTCAAGGACGGTCTCGTCCGCAAGCCCGGCGCCGGGCTGACCGCTGAAGTGGAAAACGCAGTCAAAGTCCTCGAAGAGAGATTCGCCGAGCACCCGTTCCGCGCACCGGAGGCGGACGAACTGCGGAAACTCGGTCTGGGCAAACGGGAATTGGCCGCCGCCGTCCGCGTAGGCCGGTTGCGGGCGATCGCCGACGGAGTGGTGCTGGCGCCGGACGCGCCGCAACGCGCGGTGGAAGTCCTGGCCGCGCTCGGCGAACCGTTCACGGTGTCGCGGGCCCGGCAGGCGCTGGACAGCACGCGCCGGGTGATGATCCCGCTGCTGGAGCATCTCGACGCCGCCGGGCTCACCGAACCGCTCGGCGACGGGACCCGCCGGACGTGCTGCGAGCGCCCGGAGAACGGATTACCGTGACAGCGTGGGCATGCGGCAGTGGATCGAAGGCTGGCCGGTGTACCGGCAACTGGCCGGTCCCGACCGCACCGCGCGCGCCTCGGCGGCCAAGTCCGCCGGTTCGGAGCGCTGGCACGCACGCACCGAGGACGCCGACAAGGTAGTCCGTTCGATCTGTCCGTATTGCGCCGTCGGCTGCGGCCAGAAGGTGTACGTGAAGGACGGCGCGGTCACCCAGATCGAGGGCGACCCGGATTCGCCGATCTCCCGGGGCAGGCTGTGCCCGAAAGGCTCGGCCAGCAAACAGCTCGTGACCAGCCCGAGCCGCGTCACCGAAGTCCTCTACCGGCGGCCGTACGGCGCCGAGTGGGAGCGGCTGTCCCTCGACCAGGCGATGGACATGATCGCCGACCGCGTGCTCAAGACGCGCGCCGAAACCTGGCAGGACGCCGACGACCAGGGCCGCAAGCTCAATCGCACGCTCGGCTTCGCGAGCCTCGGCGGCGCGACGCTGGACAACGAAGAGAACTACCTGATGAAGAAGCTGTACACCGCGCTCGGCGCGATACAGATCGAAAATCAGGCCCGTATTTGACACTCCGCCACGGTTCCCGGTCTGGGGACCTCCTTCGGTCGTGGAGGCGCCACGACGTTCCAGCAGGACCTCGCCAACGCCGATTGCATCGTCATCCAGGGCTCGAACATGGCCGAATGCCATCCGGTCGGGTTCCAGTGGGTGATGGAGGCGAAGGCCCGCGGCGCGAAGATCATCCACGTCGACCCGCGGTTCACCCGCACGAGCGCGGTCGCGCACGTGCACGCCTCGGTGCGGGCCGGGTCGGACATCGCGTTCCTCGGCGGGCTGATCAACTACGTCCTGCAGCACGACCTGGACTTCCGCGAGTACGTCGTGGCCTACACGAACGCCGCGGCGATCCTGACCGAGGAGTTCGCCGACACCGAGGACCTCGACGGCCTGTTCTCCGGCTTCGACGCGGAAAACCGCCAGTACGACAACTCGACCTGGGCGTACGAGGACGCTGAAGCGTCCCCTGCGGCCGGCGCCCGCGACCCGGACCAGCCGGGCGGGCACCACGGCGGCGAGAAGCACCAGAGTTCCGCGCGCGCCGAGTCCTACGGCAGCGGCGGCGCGGCGATCGAAACGAAGCCCAAGACCGACGAGACGCTGCAACACCCGAGGTGCGTTTTCCAAGTCCTCAAACGGCATTTCTCCCGCTACACGCCCGAGGCCGTCGCGGACATCTGCGGCCTGCCGGTCGAGCAGTTCACCGAAATCGCCGAGGCGATCACCGCGAACTCCGGCCGCGACCGCACCACGGCCTGGGTGTATTCGGTCGGCTGGACGCACCACACGGTCGGCGCGCAGTACATCCGCACCGCCTCGATCCTGCAGACGCTGCTGGGCAACATCGGCCGTCCGGGCGGCGGCATCCTCGCGCTGCGCGGGCACGCCAGCATCCAGGGCTCGACCGACATCCCGACGCTGTTCAACCTGCTGCCCGGCTACATCCCGATGCCGCACGCGCACCAGCACCTCGACCTCGACAGCTTCGTCGAGGCCGACGCGGGCAAGACCGGGTTCTGGGGCAACATGCGCTCCTACACCGTGAGCCTGCTCAAGGCGTACTGGGGCGAGAACGCCCAGCCGCACAACGACTTCCGCTTCGACTACCTGCCGCGGCTGACCGGCGATCACGGGACGTACGCGACCGTCCAGAAGCAGATCGCGGGGGAGTGCAAGGGCTACTTCCTGGTCGGCGAGAACCCGGCGGTCGGCTCGGCCAACGGCAAGTTCCAGCGGCTCGGCCTGGCCAATCTCGACTGGCTGGTGGTCCGCGACCTGCAGCTGATCGAAAGCGCGACCTTCTGGAAGAACGGCCCGGAGATCGAGACTGGCGAACTGAAGTCCGAGGAGATCGGCACCGAGGTCTTCTTCCTGCCCGCCGCCGCGCACACCGAAAAGGACGGCAGCTTCACCAACACCCAGCGCCTGCTGCAATGGCACCACAAAGCGGTCGAACCGCCCGGCGACGCCCGCAGCGACCTGTGGTTCTACTACCACCTGGGCAGGCTGATCCGGGAACGCGCCAGCAGCGGCGAGCGCGATGCCCCGCTCCGCGACCTCGCCTGGAGCTATCCGACCGAGGGGCCGACGGCCGACCCGAGCGCGGAATCCGTGCTCGCGGAGATCAACGGCCACGGACCGGAAGGCCCGCTCTCGTCGTATACCCAGCTGAAGGACGACGGTTCGACGTCGTGCGGCTGCTGGATCTACTGCGGCGTCCGCGCGGACGGCCACAACCACGCCGCGAACCGGCAGCCCGGCTCCGAACAGGACTGGGTCGCGAACGGCTGGGCCTGGGCGTGGCCAGCCAACCGGCGGATCCTGTACAACCGCGCCTCGGCGGATCCGGACGGGAAACCGTGGAGCGAGCGCAAGAAGCTGGTCTACTGGGACGCTGCGGAGTCGAAGTGGACCGGCCCGGACGTCCCGGACTTCGAGGCCGCCAAGCCGCCCGATTACCAGCCGCCGGACGGCGCACGAGCACAGGACGCGCTGAGCGGCCGCGATCCGTTCATCATGCAGACCGACGGAAAGGCGTGGCTGTACGTCCCCGCCGGGCTGGCCGACGGCCCGCTGCCCACGCACTACGAGCCCTTCGAAAGCCCAGTGGCCAACGCGCTTTACAGCCAGCAGTCCTCGCCGGTGCGGCAGACGCTGGACAGCCCGGTCAACCAGTACAACCCGACGCGCAGCGAGGTCTTTCCGTACGTGTTCACCACTTACCGGCTCACCGAGCACCACACGGCGGGCGGGATGAGCCGGACGTTGCCGTATCTGTCGGAGCTGCAGCCGGAGTTCTTCTGCGAGGTCTCGCCCGCACTGGCCGCCGAACGCGGCCTGGAACACCTCGGCTGGGCGACCATCGTCTCGTCGCGGACGGCGATCGAGGCCCGCGTGCTGGTCACTGACCGCGTCAAACCGCTCAAGGTGCGCGGCCGCACCGTCCACCAGGTCGGGCTGCCGTATCACTGGGGGCCGAACGGGCTGTCGCGCGGCGACGCGGCCAACGACCTGCTCTCGATCGTGCTGGACCCGAACGTGCACATCCAGGAGGCCAAAGCGGCCACCTGCGACATCCGTCCCGGACGGCGGCCGCGCGGGCCGGCGCTGCTGGACTTCGTGGCGGAGTACCGGAGGCGAGCCAATGGCTGAGTACGGCGCCCAGCCCCGGATGGGCTTCTTCACCGACACGTCGGTGTGCATCGGGTGCAAGGCGTGCGAGGTCGCGTGCAAGGAGTGGAACGGCGTCCCGGAGGCGGGCGGGCAGGACCTGCTCGGGCTGTCGTACGACAACACCGGCGACCTCGGGTCGAACACCTGGCGGCACGTGGCGTTCATCGAACAGCCCGCGGTGGACCTGGGGATGCCGACCGTCGGGGCGCCGGAACAGCAGTCCGAGGAGGAGCCGGGCGTGCGCTGGCTGATGTCGAGCGACGTCTGCAAGCACTGCACGCACGCGGCCTGCCTCGACGTCTGCCCGACCGGCGCGCTGTTCCGCACCGAATTCGACACGGTTGTGGTGCAGCAGGACATCTGCAACGGTTGCGGCTACTGCGTTCCCGCGTGTCCGTACGGGGTCATCGAGAAGCGCGAAAGCGACGGCCGCGCGTTCAAGTGCACCCTCTGCTACGACCGGCTCGGCGCCGGGATGGAACCCGCGTGCGCCAAGGCTTGCCCGACCGACTCCATCCAGTTCGGCGAGCTGGACGAACTCCGCGAACGCGCCGCCGCGCGGGTGTCGACGCTGCACTCGGACGGCGTGCCGGAAGCACGGCTGTACGGGCACGATCCCGAGGACGGAGTCGGTGGCGACGGCGCGTTCTTCCTCCTGCTGGACGAACCCGAGGTCTACGGATTCCCGCCGGACCCGGTCGTGACGACCCGCGATCTGCCGCAGATGTGGAAGCGCGCCGCGACGACGGCGGCCGGGGTAGCAGCGGCGCTGGTCGTGTCGTTCCTGGGACGGCGTCGATGAGCCCGCGGCGCGAACGGGCGATGGTCGAGCCCGCGGAATTCCGTTCCTACTACGGGAGGCCGATTCTCAAGGAGCCTGCCTGGAAACAGCCGGACGTCCCGCTGTACTTGTTCCTCGGTGGTGCGGCCGGTGCTTCGGCGTCCATGGCCGCGCTCGCTGATGCGACTGGACGTCCGGAGCTGGCCAAGGTCGGTCGGCTGGCCGCTTCCGGCGGGTCGATCGCCAGTGTCGTCGCGCTGATCCACGACCTCGGCAAGCCGACGCGGTTCCTGAACATGCTGCGCGTGCTCAAGCCGACTTCGCCGTTGTCGGTGGGTTCGTGGATCCTGTCGCCGTTCTCCGGTCTTGCCGCGGTGTCGGCTTTTACCGCGGTGACCGGCCGTTTCCCCCGGCTGGGCCGATTGGCCGGGGCCGGGGCGGGCGTGCTGGGACCGGCGATGTGCACGTACACCGCGGTGCTGCTGGCCGACACCGCGACGCCCTCTTGGCACGAGGCGCACGGGACGCTGCCAGTGCTGTTCGCGGGCAGCGCGCTGACCAGCGGGGCCGGGGTCGCGCTGATTTCGGTGCCGCGCAAGGAGAACGGCCCGGTGGTGCGGGCCGGGCTCGCCGGGGCCGTAGCGGAGTTGGCCGCGGAGCATCACTTGGAGACCGGCCTGGGGTTGGCTTCGGAACCGTACCAGGCCGGTCGGGCTGGGCGGTTGTTGAAGGCGGCGAAGGTGCTTACCGCTGCGGGTGCGACGTTGTCGTTGGCTGCCCGCAAGAACCGCGCGGCCGGAGTTGTTGCGGGTGCGGCTTATCTGGCGTCTGGGCTGTGCACGCGGTTCGGTGTTTACGCGGCCGGGGTTGAGTCCACAAAGGATCCGAAGTACGTCGTTGTTCCGCAGCGGGAACGGCTTGCGGCGAAGCGTGCGGGCCGTCGTTAACGGGCGGCCCGCACGCACCGCCACAGCTCTTCCCCATACGGCACCGCGATGAGGCCGGCGATCGCAGCCCCGATCCCGGCGAGGTAGCCGCGCGGCAGCTGGCGGCGCTTGGGCTGCAGCCGCCAGGCGCTGCGCCGGTCGTCGGCGTGCAGCAGCTCCCGGACGTCTTTCCAGTGCAGGCAAGCGATCGCGGCGCTCCCCATGAACGGCAGCGACTCCAAAAAACTGTGGATGTGCTGTTCGAACGGCTTCACGTCGCGGTCGCTGTCCACCGCGGTCTTGACGTCCCACAGCGCCGTCGCCTCGTGCGCGGCGATCGTGGCGGCCATGATCGTCAGCACGAGCGGGTTGATCTCGCACAGCAGCGCGAGCGTGATCGGCAGCCCGACCTCGGCCATCATCAGCAGGTGGATCAGCGATTCCCGCACCCCGGCGGTGTCCTCGATCCGGGTGCGGCGGTGCTGCCACCAGTCCAGCAGCCCGGGCACGAACCACGCCGGGAGGATGCCGTAGAGCAAGTACCGCAGCGTGGCGGTTTCCGTGTCGGACGCGCGCTCCGGGATGCGCAGCCGCGACCGGTCCGCGACTGCCTTGCGCAGGGTTTTCAGCGGGGCCTTCATGCCGCCGGCTCCAGCAGGATCTTCTGGACGCCGTCCAGCTTCTTCTGGAACATCTCGTACGCCCGCGGCGCGTCGGCGAGCGGGAGTTTGTGCGTCGCGAAGCCTTCGACGCCAAGGGGATCGCCGTCCGCGGTGAGCACCGGCAGGATGTCGTCGATCCACCGGCGGACGTTCGCCTGCCCGCTGTGCAGCCGGATCTGCTTGTCGAACAGGTCCATCATCGGGATCGGGTCAGCCATCCCGCCGTACACCCCGGACAGCGAGATCGTGCCGCCGCGCCGGACGCTGTCGATGGCCGCGTACAGCACGCTCAGCCGGTCGATCCCGGCCTTCTCGGTCACCTTCGCACCCACCGCCTGCGGCAGCAGCGCGACCAGGTTGTGCGCGAGCTTCCCGATCGGCGCGCCGTGCGCTTCCATGCCGACCGCGTCGATCACCGAATCCGCGCCGCGGCCGCCGGTGAGGTCGCGGATCGCGTCGCCGATCCGCCGGTGGTCGCGCAGGTCCAGCGTCGTCGCCCCGTGCGCGCGGGCCCGGGCCAGCCGTTCCGGCACGAGATCGACGCCGATCACCTTGCCCGCGCCCTGATGCTGCGCGACCCGCGCGGCCATCTGGCCGATCGGGCCGAGCCCGAAGACCACGACGGAACCGCCGTCGGGAATGTCGGCGTACGCCACGGCTTGCCACGCCGTCGGGACCACATCGGACAGGTAAACGAACCGTTCGTCCGGCGGGCCGTCGGGCACCTTGATCGGCCCGTACTGCGCTTGCGGCACGCGCAGGTACTCGGCCTGCCCGCCGGGCACCTGGCCGTAGAGCTTCGTGTAGCCGAGCAGCGCCGCGCCCTTGCCCTGATCCTTGACCTGGGTGGTTTCGCACTGCGACTGGAGGCCCTGGGAACACATCCAGCAGTGCCCGCACGAGATGTTGAACGGCACCACCACGCGGTCGCCCGGCTTCAGCGTGCTCACGCCGCTGCCGACTTCCTCGACGATCCCCATCGGCTCGTGGCCGAGGATGTCGCCCTCGGTCATGAACGGGCCGAGGACCTCGTACAGGTGCAGGTCCGAACCGCAGATGCCGGTGGAGGTCACCCGCACGACGGCGTCGGTCGGCTCCTCGATCTTCGGGTCCGGGACGGCCTCGACTCGCACGTCCCGCTTGCCGTGCCAGGTCACTGCTTTCATACCGGCCGGATTCCCCTTGCCGGGACCGGCAAACGTCAGAGGCCGCGCAGGTCGGCGACGAACTCCTCGTACGCGGTGTCGCGGTCGGGCGCGCGCAGCACGGCGGACGGGTGCACGGTGGCGAGCGCCGAGGAGAACATCCCGGTGAACTCCTCCGGCGGATCCAGTTGCTCTCCGCGATGCTGGGTGAGCCGGAAACTGCCGCCGTACACCGATTGCGCGGCCGTCGCGCCCAGCAACAGCACGAGCCGCGGCCGGACGGCCCGCAGTTCGGCGACCAGCCACGGCCGGCACGCGACGACCTCGGACCGTGCTGGCTTGTCGTGGATCCGGCGTTTGCCGCGGAGCTGGAACTTGAAGTGCTTGACCGCGTTGGTCACGTAGAGGGAATCGCGGTCAAGGCCCGCGTCGCCGAGCGCCCGGTCGAGCAGCCGCCCGGCCGGGCCGACGAAAGGCTCGCCGCGCCGGTCCTCCTGGTCGCCGGGCTGCTCGCCGACGGCGAAGATGTCCGCTCGTTCAGGACCCGCGCCGAAAACCGTGGCGGTGGCGTCGTGGTACAGCCCGCAGCCGCGGCAATCCCGGGCTGCTTCGCGGAGTGTGCCGAGGCGGGTGGTGTCCGGCGGCTCGGCTCCCGGTTCCTGACGCGAGACCATCGGAACCCGTTACCCGCACCGGGCCTCGCGCAAACACGACGAGCGCGACCGCATCGGGCGAGTTAACGTCGAGGGCCATGACCGACATCACCAGCCTGATCCTCGACGATCACGAGCGGTTCCGGCGAGCGTTCGCGGAACTGGACGACCTCGCCGGCCCGGACGAGCTGGCGCGGGCGTGGGAACCGCTCGCCGCGCTGCTGGACCTGCACGCGGCAGCCGAAGAGGCGGTCTTCTACCCCGAGTTGATCCAGCGCGGCGCCGACGCCGAGGACGAGACGCTCGACGCGGTCGGCGACCACAACGACATCCGCGACGCCGTCGCCGAAGCCCGCCGGCACCCGGCAGGCAGCGCGGCTTGGCACGCGGCGGTCCGGCAAGCGCGCACCGCCAACAGCGAGCACATGGCCGAGGAGGAGGACGACGCGCTCGCCGACTTCCGCAAGCACGCCGATCCGGGCCTGCGCGAGGAACTCGGCCGGAAGTTCCTGGCGTTCAAGGCCGAGCACGAGGGCGACGTCGACACCGGGGACGTCGATCCGGAGCGCTACGTCGAGGAACAGGAACGAAAAGCCGGGAAGACCCCGCCGGACGACGGTTCGCTGGGCATCGGCGGCCTGAAGGGAGCACGATGAACCACCTGATGCGCGACCTCGCGCCGATCCCGGCCGACGGCTGGAACCAGATCGACGACGAGGCGCGGGAGCGGCTGGCGACCCATCTCGCCGCCCGCAAGATGGTCGACGTCGAAGGCCCGCACGGCTGGACGCATTCGGCTACCTCGCTCGGCCGGACCCGGCGGATCGAGCCGCCGGAGGCCGCCCGGGAGACTCTGGCGCAGCAGCGCCGGGTGTTGCCGCTGGTGGAAGTGCGCGTGCCGTTCACCGTGGCGCGGAAGGAACTGGAGGACGCCGAGCGGGGCGCCGACGACCTGGAGTTCGACGACCTCGACGCGGCTGCTGCCCAGGTTGGCCTGGTAGAGAACCGCGCGGTGTTCCACGGCTGGCCGGATGCGGGGATCACCGGGATCGTCGAGGCGAGCCCGTACGACCACGGGGCGCTGGGCGCCGATCCGGAGCGGTATCCGCATGTGGTGGCCAATGCGGTGAACACGTTGCGGTGCAACGGGGTTGAGGGGCCGTACGCGCTGGCGATCAATCCTGAGGGGTACACCTCCATTGTGGAAAGCACCGAGCATGGCGGTCTTCTCGTGCTCGATCACCTTCGCCGGGCGTTGGGCGGCGGCCGGGTGAAGCGGACCCCGGGGCTGACCGGCGCGGTCGTGCTGAGCTTGGCGGGCGGGGACTTCGTGCTGGAACTCGGCCAAGACCTGTCAGTGGGCTACCGCCACCACGACGCGGAGACGTTGACGCTGTATCTGGAGGAGAGCTTCAGCTTCCGCGTCACCGAACCGGACGCGGCGCTCGTCCTCGACTGACCACGATTCCTCCGCAGCTCGGCCGGGTATCCGGCTCCCATGAGCAGTCGCGGAAAGATCCAAGTCACCACCCGAGTGCGGCTCGACGACGCCGACGACCTCGCCGAGCATTACACGCCCGGCGTCGCCGAGCTGGCCAAACGCGTCGCCGACGACCCGTCGGTGCTCGCGCGGGAAACCGTGCGCAGCAACTCCGTCGCGATCGTTTCCGACGGTTCCGCGCTGCTCGGCCTCGGCGACCAGGGTCCGGCCGCCGCGTTGCCGGTGATGGAGGGCAAAGCGGCGCTGCTGAAGCGGTTCGCGGACGTCGACGCCTGGCCGATCTGCCCGGTCAGCCGCGAGCCGGAAGACCTCGTGCGCACCGCCAAGGACCTGGCGACGTCCTTCGGCGCGATCAACCTGGAGGACATCGCCGCGCCCCGGTGCTTCACGGTGGAGCGGCAGTTGCACGACGAGCTGGACATCCCGGTTTTCCACGACGACCAGCACGGGACCGCGATAGCCGTGCTGGCTGCTTTGGACAATGCGCTGAAGCTGACCGATCGCACGCCAGGGGACACGTCGGTGGTGATCTCCGGCGCCGGTGCGGCGGGGTCCGCGATCGCCCGGCTCCTGCTGAAGGCGGACTTCAGCGCGGATCGGATCGTGGTCTGCGATAGCAAGGGCGCGCTGCACGGCGAACGCGACCTGACCGGCGAGAAGCAATGGCTCGCGGAGAACACCAACCGCGGCGACGCGGTCCAAGGGAGCCTTCAAGACGCCCTGCAGGACGCGGACGTCTTCATCGGCGTGAGCGTCGGCGGCCTGCTCAAGGGCGACGATCTCGCCCGGATGGCCGACCGGGCGATCGTGTTCGCACTGGCCAATCCGGATCCGGAGGTCGACCCGGACGCCGCGCACGAGCACGCGGAGATCGTCGCGACCGGCCGCAGCGACCTGCCCAACCAGATCAACAACGTCCTCGTGTTCCCGGGCATGTTCCGTGGCCTGCTCGACTCCGGCGCGCCGAGGGTGACCGCGCGGATGCTGCTCGCGGCCTCGCACGCGCTGGCCGCGACGGTCGGCGACGATCTCGACCGGGAGCACATTGTGCCCAGCGTCTTCGACGAGGGCCTGGTGCCCGCGATCGCCGAGGGCGTCGGCGGCGCGGCGGAAAACGACTGAAGGAGCGGGGAATGCGAAGCGCACAGTCCGGACGCAAGTACGAGCTGAGCCTGAAGGCCCGGGTGCCGCAGCTGGCGGGCAAGGGGATCACGCAGGAGGCTCCCGCCGAGCGGACGCTGGAGACCGTTTATTACGACACCAAGGACTTCCGGTTGACCAGAGCCGGAATCACGCTGCGAAGAAGCAGCGACACCGGGTGGTCCCTGAGATTGCCCAGTGAAGAGCTGCGGTTTCCGCTCGACGACGACCCGAAGGTGCCCGCTCCGATCGCGACGCTGCTCCGCGCGTACACGCTGGACCGCAAGCTGCGTCCGGTCGCGCAGCTGCGGACCGACCGGTTCACGCACCGGCTGGCCGACGCGTCCGGCCGGACGCTGGCGACCCTGGCGGACGACCACGTCACCGGAGAATTCCTCGGGGGACAGGCGGTTCGGCTGGACCGCTGGCGCGAACTCGACGTCGAGTGCGCGCCGGAGCTGCTCGACCGCCTTGATCGCACGTTGCGCAAACGCGGGGCCGAGAACGCCTGGTGGCCGTCGAAACTGCAGCGGTTGATCGGAGACGCCGCGGAAGGCAAGCGGGGCTCGAACGAGGTCCTGGCTGCGTACCTGAGCGAGCAATTCGAGCGATTGCGCCGCGCTGACTTGGGTTTTCGCGTCGGGGAAGACGATTCAGTGCACCAGCTCCGGGTCGCGGCGCGGAAGCTGCGGAGCGGGCTCCGGACGTTCAAAACCTTACTGGGCAAGAAGAAGGCCGATGCGATCGCAGCGGAGCTGAAGTGGCTGGGAGGCGAACTCGCCCCCGCGCGCGACGCCGAGGTCAGCCAAGCTCGCCTCGAAGCCTGTCTCGACGAAGTCCCGTCGGAGCTGGTTTTCGGTCCGCTGCGGCAATACCTGACCCGTGACTTCGCCCGCACCTCCCAAACGGAGCTGGACCGCGCGACGGAAGCGTTGTCCAGCACCCGATACGTGACCCTGTTGCGGTCGCTCGCCGTGCTGCTCGACACGATCCAGCCCGTCGGCGAGAAGGCGTTGCGGAAACCCATGCGCAAAACCGCGCGCAAGCTGTACCGCGCCACCGCGGCGACCGAGGGGCTTAGCGGCGCCGAGTTGGAGAGAGCGCTGCACAACGTCCGGAAGAAGGCCAAGCGCGCCCGTTACGCCGCCGATGCCGTCCGGCCGGTGTTCGGCAAGAAGCTGCGGGCCTGGCGCAAGAACGTCAAGGCGGTGCAGCAAACGCTTGGCAAGCATCAGGACACCGTGGTGGACCGCGAAGCGTTGCGGCACTTCGCGATCGACGGGTTCAGGGAGAGCCAGAACACGTTCACCTTCGGTCTGCTTTACGGCCGCGACGAAGCCGCGGCGCACGGGTTGCGGGACCGGTTCGCCGAGGAATGGCGCACGCTGCGGAAAGGCAAACGTCCGGCCTGGCTGAAAGTGTGAGGTGCACTGAGGACAGCAGAAACGCCGGCGGTGTCTCGGCACCACCGGCGTCCCCGCGGCAACGAAAGTCCGGCGCGCGGAGCCGGTGCCGCGCTGCGATCTTGCTACCCCGCCGCCACGAGGTCTAAACCTTTCCCCGATCCGGTTTCGCCGCGGCCGGATCGGGGAACCCTGCGGGAAATGGGATCACAACCGACCGCGACGTGGGTATCGGCGATCGGGAGCGCGGGCTCGCTGCTGGGGTTCGCCTCGTATGTGTGGATCATGCTGCTCAACCGGAAGGACCAGGCGGAAGTCCGGCAGGAGCAGCAGGCGCAGTCGGTCTCCGCGTGGCTCGACGAAGGCGCCCGGCATGAGCGTGAAGAGGATTACGTCGTGTGCGCGCACAACAGCGGCGACGCACCGGTGTTCGACTGCTCTCTGGAGATCGCCCGCCCGGACGAGGACGAACCGCACCGGATCAGGTTGGCGATCATCCCGCCCAGCGCGACCGCCGTCCGCGCGCTGCCCTTCGGCGAGGACGCCATGCCGGTGGACGACCTGTACTCGGCGGCCGCCGTTCCCGGCCTGTCCTTCACCGATTCCCGCGGCGGCCACTGGACCCGGGACACCTCGGGCGTGCTCAGCCGCGCCGACCGCCGTTCGCTGCGCGGGCGCTGGCGGACCGGAAGCTGATCGCTCCCGAACAGGGTGCCCGTGACCGCGTATATCCCGCCCAGCGATCAGCACGCCGTCCTCGCCGCGCTGCGGGGCTACCTCGCCGAAGTCGCGCGGGCGCTCGGGACCGGCCTGGACTCCTGCGCTGTCGACGAGGGTCCGCCGCTTTCGGCGTACGTAGGCCTCGACGGCTGCCTGCCGGGTTACCCCGGCCGCGATTTCGCGTTGCTGTGGGACGAGGTCCACGGATGGGCGATCGCGGTCGAAACGCATTCCGGCGAGGACTTCATCGTGCTCCGCTATCTCGGCGGCGCCACCGTCACGCCGCCGCCCGCGGAGCTGCTCGGGTTCGTCACCGCATTGCGCGAGGACGACCACCGCATCGGGCAGGTCGCGCCGCCTGCTCTCCGCTCCGTAGGCAGTGTCGCGGAACTCGACACTCTGCTGCGTCTTCGCGGGGTGACTTGAGCCCCCATTCGAGTGGCCGGCCGATTGATCTTGGTCGGCGGCGGGTATCACCCGGCCATGACGCTCCGGCCGCCTGGCGACCCGCGCGGGCGCGCTGCTCCGCCGCCCGCTCGTCTTGCGACGCCGGGCACTGTCCACTAAGGATGATGAGCGTCGGCAACGCGATGCGCTCCACGCACTGTACGAGTCACGTTCCCCTCGGCTGTCAGGAGGATTTCCATGACCGCGGCGACCATGACCCGCACCCGGCGCAGCGACGACTACCGGCACTGCGCCGTGCTGTTCGAGGAGATCAGCCACCTCGCCGAGGACACTGACGAGCACTCGCGGCTGCGGCGGCGCCTCATCGAGGAACACCTGCCGCTGGCCGAGCACATCGCCCGCCGGTTCGCCCGCCGCGGCCAGCCGTCCGAAGACCTCCTGCAGGTGGCGCGCATCGGCCTGATCAACGCCGTCGACCGCTACGACCCGGCGCGCCAGACCGATTTCGTCGCGTTCGCCGTCCCGACGGTGATGGGCGAGGTCCGCCGGTACTTCCGCGACCACACCTGGTCGGTCCGGGTCCCGCGCCGGCTCAAGGAACTCCACCTGAGGATCGGCCAGACCGCCACGGAACTGGGCCAGCGCCTCGGCCGCGCGCCCACCGCGCGGGAGCTCGCCGACCACCTGGACCTCGACCTCGACGAGGTCGCCGAAGCCTTGCACGCCGGGAACGCTTACCAGGCCGCGTCGATCGACTATCCGGCGCACGACGACACCGGTTCGATCGCTTTGGCGGACACGCTGGGCGAAAACGATCCCGAGATCGAGAAGCTCGAGGACCGGGAAACGCTCAAGCCGTTGCTGCGGAATCTGCCGGAGCGGGAGCGGGCGATTGTCGTCATGCGGTTTTTCTCGAATATGACGCAGAGCCAGATCGCGGAGCGGGTCGGGTTGTCGCAGATGCAGGTTTCGCGGTTGCTGGCGCGGACGTTGAGCACCTTGCGGGAGCAGCTCACCGAGGCGGCCAGCCCTAGCCGGTGACTGTACGTGAGGGGAACCCTGAGGGAATCTGATTCCCTCAGGGTTCCCCTCACGTACGTCGCGCCGCTCAGGTGAAGCGGGGGACCTCCTTTGCCGGTGCGGGGGCACGCACCTCGTCGTCGAACAGGTCGCTTTGGCGGATCGCCAGCGTGCAGACGACACTGATCACGGTCGTCGCCGCGAGGTAGATCAGGATGCCGGTCGTCCCGGTCTTCCCGGCGAGGTAGGCGAGGATCAGCGGGGTGAGCCCCGAAGCCACGACGCCGGAAAGCTGGTAGACGACCGAAATCCCGGTGCACCGCCGCGAAATCGGGAACAGCTCGGCATAGAACGCCGCTTGCGGGCCGTACATCACCGGGTAGCTGATGCCCAGCACCGCGACGAGAGAGAGCGTGATCAGCACGGGGTTGCCGCTGTGCAGTGCGGCCAGTGCGGGGATCGCCAGCACCAGCGTCGTCACGGCTCCGGTCGTGAAGGTCCGCCGTCGGCCGAAGCGGTCGGAGACTCTGCCGAACACCGGGATGAACACCACCATCACCGCGGCGGCGATCATCACGCCGACCAGCAGCGGTTGCCGGTCCAGTTTCAGCGTTCCGCTGCCGTAGGAGATCACGAAGACCGCCCACGCGTTGAACGCCACGCCCTCGGTGAAGCGGCTGCCCATGCCCAGCAACAGGTGTCGCCGGGAGAGCCGGTCGCGGACCAGTTCGACGGCCGGGACGGTGGCGGTGCCTTCCTCGGCCGCCATGGTGCGGAAGGCCGGGGTTTCCATGACCTTGACCCGGATCAGCAGGCCTGCCAGGACCAGGACCGCCGAGAGCAGGAAGCCGATTCGCCAGCCCCACGCGAGGAACGCCGCGTCGCTGGTGATCGCGTTGAGCAGGGCCAGCACGCCGGTGCCCAGCGTGAGCCCGATGGCCAGCCCGATTTGCGGGAAACTGCCGTAGAGACCGCGTTTCCCGTGCGGGGCGTACTCGGTGGCCATCAGCACCGCGCCGCCCCATTCGCCGCCGACGGCGACGCCTTGGGCCAGCCGCAGGACGACGAGGATGATCGGCGCGGCCGGTCCGATCATCTGGTAGTCGGGCAGCAGGCCGATGAGACAGGTCGCGGTGCCCATGATGAGCATGGTCGCCACGAGGATCTTCTTGCGCCCGATCCGGTCGCCGAGGTGGCCGAAGACGAAGCCGCCGACCGGACGGGCAAGGAAGCCGAGCGCGAAGGTCGCGAAGGCCAGCACAGTGCCGACCAGGGGATCGGAGCCGGGGAAATAGAGCTTGTTGAAGACGAGTCCCGCGGCGGTGCCGTACAGGAAGAAGTCGTACCACTCGACGGTCGTGCCGAACACGCTGGACGCGACCACCAAGCGGACATCGGTGCTTTTCTCAGGAGTTGTCGCCATTGATAACTCCCGGTGGTCAGAGCGAACGGCGGAAGATGTCTTCGAGCGCGGCCCGGGTGACCGGACGGGGCACGACAGCCAGCTGACGGGTCTGCTTGAGCGTGCCGTCGACGAGGGTGTCGATGTCCTCGTCGCCGTAACCGAACGCGTGCAGTCCCTTCGGCATCTGGATGTCGGCCATCAGCTCGGAGAGCACGTGCGGGAGAGCGTCGGCGCCGTCCGTGGTCGTGAACGTCTGCCCGCCGGACAGCAGATGCGCGGCGTGCAGATGCCGTTCCGGCGACGCGGGATAGGTCCAGCGGAACACCTCGGCGGCGGTCGCGGACACGGCCTGGCCGTGCGGGACCATCGGCATTTCCGGGTAGCCCGCGGCGCGGTACTGCTTCACCGCGCCGGCGATCGGGTAGGCGTTGGCGTGCGGCAGGTGGGTGCCCGCGTTGCCGAAACCGGTTCCGGCGTAGGTGGACGCGAGCGCCATCTGGGTGCGCGCGGTCAGGTCGCGTCCATTGAGGACAGCGGCGCGCAAATGCTTGCCCACCAACGTCAACGCCATCTCGCACCAGACGTCGCTGATCGGGTTGGAGCCGCAGAAAGCCGGTCGTTTCATCGGGTCTTCCGGCGCGGGCTTCGCGTCGAACGCGACGCTGGTGTAGCTCTCCAGCGCGTGCGACAGGACGTCCATGCCGCTGGCCGCGGTCACCTCGGAGGGCAGGCTGATCGTGGTGCGCGGGTCGACAACAGCGAGCGACGGGCGCAGCGACGGGTGGCTCACCCCGGCCTTGAGGTGCAGGCCGAGCAGGTCGACGACGCAGATCGTGGTCGATTCCGAACCGGTGCCCGCGGTGGTCGGGACGGCGATCAGCGGCTTCAACGGCAGCCACGGGGCCTTGCCCGCGCCGATGGGCGGAGTCACGAAGTCGAGCAGCTCGCCGGGGTGCGTGGTCAGCAGGTTGACGGCCTTGGCGGTGTCGATCGCCGAGCCGCCGCCGATCGCGACGAAACAGTCCCATTCCTGCTGGCGGGCGTAGGCGACGGCCTCGTCGATGCTGGCGTCGGTCGGTTCGACGCCCACGCCGTCGAAAATCTCGCTCTTCACCCCGGCCGCGCGGATGGAGTCGAGCGCCCGGTCCGGGATGCCGGTGCCGCGGACGCCGGGGTCGGTGAGGATCAGGCACGACTTGGCCTGCCGGGCGGCCACCTCCGCGCCCAGCTCGTCGAGCGCGCCGGCACCGAACTTCAGCGGGGGCGCTGCCCAGGTGAACACGCTTTCGTTGCGGGGCATGTCGGTCAAGGAGACCACTCCTCACGTCGATATTGACAACATGTGGAAGCTATATCCACTATGTGGCGAGCCTTCACGGTAGCCCGAGGACCGCGGCGCTGTGAACCCCCGATTTCCCAGGAGACGCCCATGCCGGCCCGAGTTCGTACGCATTCGGCACTGCAGGAAGCACTCGCGCGGGCGGTGTCCGGCGAGGTCGCCGGCGACCCGGCCACGCTCGCCACCCACTCCGCCGACGCGTCGAACTACCGGCACATCCCGCTGCTCGTCGTGCGGCCGCGCAGCGCGGAAGACGTGGTGGCGGCGCTGAAGGTGTGCGCGGAGCACGGCGCGCCGGTCCTCCCGCGCGGCGCGGCGACGAGCATCGGCGGGCAGGCCGCGAACCGCGCGGTGATCCTGGACTTCACCCGGCATCTCAACCGCGTGCTGGACATCGATCCCGCCGTCCGCACCGCACGCGTCGAACCCGGTCTCGTGCTCGACCGGCTGCGCGAACGGGCCGCCGAACACGGGCTCACCTTCGGCCCGGACCCGTCGACGCACAGCCGCTGCACGATCGGCGGCATGATCGGCAACAACGCCTGCGGTTCGCATTCGGTGGCGTGGGGCAAGACGGTCGACAACGTCCGCGCGCTGGAAATCGCCCTCCTCGACGGGACCCGTCTCGAGGTCGGCCCTACCGCACCGGCTGAGTTGGGAGAGTTGTGCGCACGCGAGGATTCGGTCGGCGCGCTGTACCGCGGCCTGCGAGACCTGCGCGACGAATACCTGGCCGACATCCGGCTCGGCTACCCGAAACTGCCCCGGCGGGTCTCCGGCTACAACCTCGAATACCTGTTGCCGGAGAACGGTTTCGACGTCGCCAAGGCACTGGTCGGCTCCGAGGGAACCTGCGCGACGATGCTGAGCGCGGTCGTCGACCTGGCCCCGATCCCGGCCACGCGCGCCCTCGCCGTGCTGGGCTTCGAGAACAGCATCGCCGCCGCCGACGCGGTCCCTTCGCTGCTCGACCTTCCGGTGCTCACCATGGAAGGCATCGAAGCCGGTCTCGTCGCCGCATTGGATGCCCGGAAACCCGGCGACCGCAGCACCCTGCCGGAGGGAACCGCGTGGCTGTACCTGGAAACCGGCGGCGACGACGCGGCGGAGGCGGTGGCGGTCGCCCACCAGGTCGCCGCTCGCGCCCCGCAGGTCGGCGCTACCGCTTTGGTCGTGGAAAATCCTGCTGAGCAACGGAAACTCTGGCGCATCCGGGAGGAAGGCGCAGGTCTCGCGACCCGGCTCGCCGACGGTTCCGAGGCGTGGTCGGGCTGGGAAGACTCCGCGGTCCCGCCGGACCGGCTCGGCGCGTACCTGCGCGAATTCGACCTGCTGCTGGACAAACACGGCCGGAAAGGCGTGGTCTACGGCCACTTCGGCGACGGTTGTCTCCACGTGCGGATCGACTTCCCGATGGCCGCGCCGGAAGCGAAGGAGGCCTATCGGTCGTTCATGGTCGAGGCCGCGGAACTAGTGGTGTCCCACGGCGGCTCCCTCTCCGGCGAACACGGCGACGGCCAGGCCCGAGCTGAACTCCTGCCGCTGATGTTCTCGCCCCGGCTCATGCAGGCTTTCGCCGACTTCAAAGCAGCCTTCGACCCCACGAACGGCATGAACCCCGGTCGGGTCGTCGACCCCGCCCCTCTGGACGCCGACCTGCGCACGGTCATCGCCCCGCCGGTCCTGCCGACCCGCGCCCGCCTAGCCCTGCACGCCGACGGTGGCGACCTGGCGGCGGCGTCGCGTCGATGCGTCGGCGTGGGCAAATGCGTCTCCGAGTCGGGCGGGATGATGTGCCCGAGCTACCGCGCCACCGGCAAGGAGGAACACTCGACCCGCGGCCGGGCGCGCCTGCTGTTCGAAATGCTCGCCGGAGACGTCATCGAGGACGGCTGGCGTTCTCCCGAGGTCCGCGACGCGCTCGATCTCTGCCTCGGCTGCAAAGCGTGCAAGTCTGATTGCCCGGTCGGCGTCGACATGGCTTCCTACCGGACCGAATTCCTCAGCCGCCACTACGAACGCCGGATTCGCCCGATGTCGCACTACACGATGGGCGCGCTGCCACGATGGCTCCGGCTGGGTGCCCCCTTCGCGCGCGCCATCAACGCCGTGTCACGAGGTCCGCTCCGCCCGGCCCTGAACCGGCTGGGCGGAATCGCCGCCGAACGCGAACTGCCGCAGCTCGCTTCGCCGACTTTCGCGTCGTGGTTCCGCCGCCGGGACCCGGTGCGGTCGTCGTCGAAGGTCGTTCTGTGGCCGGACACCTTCACGAACTTCTTCGACCCGCAAGTCGGCCGGGACGCGGTCGCCGTGCTGGAAGCGCTGGGGCACGAGGTGGTCATCCCGGAGCGGACTGTCTGTTGTGGACTGACCTGGCACAGCACCGGCCAGCTGACCACGGCGCGCCGGGTCCTGCGCCGGTCGCTGGACGCGCTCGACCCGTGGCTTCAGGAAGGGATTCCGGTGATCGGCCTGGAGCCCAGCTGCACCGCGACCCTGCGGGAGGACGGGGCTGAGCTGCTGCCGGAGGATTCGCGGACCGCCTTGCTGAAGCGCAGTGTGCGGACGTTCGCCGAGCATCTGGGGGAGAAGGAGCTGCCTGCTTTGAAGCAGTCCACGGCACCGGTGCTTACTCAGGTTCACTGTCACCAGCACGCGGATCTCGGTTATGACGCCGATTCGGCACTGCTCGGGCGGCTGTCGCCGGAGACGCAGGTGCTGCGGGAGGGGTGTTGCGGTCTGGCGGGGAACTTCGGGTTTCAGCGGGGGCATTACGACGTTTCGGTCGCTGTCGCCGAGCACCAGCTGATGCCCGCGTTGCGAGCGGCATCGGAGGACACGGTGGTGCACGCGGACGGGTTCAGTTGCCGGACGCAGATTCGGCAGTTGTCTGACCGCGAGCCCGCACACCTCGCTTCGCTGACCGCGCGTGCCTTGGGCCTCCGCAGCGAGTGAGGCGTGGTACGTGAGGGGAACCCTGAGGGAATCAGATTCCCTCAGGGTTCCCCTCACGTACAACTGGC